>JASHQK010000308.1 GCA_030039195.1 Candidatus Sulfotelmatobacter sp. | reverse complement strand
AGGATGGTGCGCCCGGAGAGATTCGAACTCCCGACCTATTGCTCCGGAGGCAATCGCTCTATCCAGACTGAGCTACGGGCGCAACCTGCTACTCAGTTTACACGGCTGAGTGCGAGTGCTCAATGCGAGACAGCGGACCGCATTACAAATGTGCGGCGTCGAACGGGCAAAACCGGGCCGCGTGTTCACTGACGCGCAGCTGACGACTCTTGCCGGGCGCGACAATGCTCGGGCGCGAGCCAAAAAGAAGCGCTTACAAGAATCTACCAGCGCTCGCGCTGGCCGCCGCGGGCGCCGCGGCCACCGCGATCTCCGCGGTCGCGGAACCCCCCCCCGCCGCCGGAACGCTCGGCCTTCGGGCGGGCTTCATTGACGTTGATGGTGCGTCCGCCGAGCTGCGAACCGTTCAAAGCTGTGATCGCCTTTTCCCCGTCTTCGTTGTTCGTCATCTCGACAAACCCGAAGCCGCGCGAGCGCCCCGTGTCGCGGTCCGTCATGATGCTCACGCGGTCTACCTGACCGTAGGCCTCAAAAGCCTGGCGCAACTCATCTTCATTGGTGTTGAAGCTGAGATTCCCCACGAAAATATTCTTCACGCGTCTGCCCCTGCATTGAGCTGTCGGAGTGCGAGCTCGCATCGGCGGACTTGCCAGGGCGGAGGGCCGTTCCTGAAAATCGAAACCGGAGCTGGCGAACAGTCAATTGCGGCGAGAAGTATAGCAGGTTTCAGGAAAATGGCTTGTCAATTTGCAGAGTCCGCCTGTCATTGGTGGGTCAGTCCGGGAGGGAAGCGGTCAAAACGCGCGGCATGGCGTCGCAAACCCGGCGACGCTTCGCGCGAACCGCGCAACATCGGCTTGCTCAGGATGACAAGCAGACCCAGCCACAACCGACGGGCTGCGCGGACAGGAGTATCCGCGCCACACTAGCAATTGTCGACCTTCCAATAGCCCTCGGGGTGAAAGCCCATCTGGAGAAGGCGGTTCTTCGGATCGTGCTTCTTGCCGCAGCCCGGGCAAGTCAGATAGCGGCTCCAGGCCGTCCCCTGGCGGTCGTAATCTGCGGCGACAGCGAAAGTCGTTCCGCAACTGCAGGGGACGAGAAACATTCGAAATGTTTGGGTCGGCGTTGCCTTTGCGGGCTTGTTCTTTACGGCGAGCTTCTTCACGACTCTTCCACCGCAGCCATGGCGCTCTTCTTGCGTTTGTTGGCTTGCAGGACTTTCTTGCGCAGACGCAGCGATTTCGGCGTAACCTCCACGAACTCGTCATCGGCTATAAACTCGATCGCCTGCTCGAGATTCAGGGCGCGGAAGGGCACCAGACGAATTGCCTCGTCGGCCGTAGAGGCGCGCATGTTCGTGAGCTTCTTTTCGCGCACGGCGTTTACATCGAGATCGTTATCTTTCGCGTTCTCGCCGATAATCATGCCTTCGTAAAGTTCGACTCCAGGACCGACGAAAAGTTCGCCGCGCTCCTGCAATCCCCACAATGCGTACGCCGTGGATGTTCCCGGACGATCGGCGATCAAGGCTCCCGTCAGCCGATGCGGAATCTCGCCTTGCCACTCGGTGTAGCCGTCGAACAGGGAATTCATCACAATCGTGCCGCGCGTGTCGGTGAGCAGCTGGCTGCGCAGGCCGATCAAGCCGCGGCTGGGCACGCGAAACTCGATGCGCACGCGTCCGTAGCCGTGATTGTGCATGTTGGTGACTTCGCCCTTGCGCGCGCCCAGTTGCTCCATCACTACTCCAACATATTCTTCGGGAACGTCGATGGTTAGGTGCTCGCGAGGTTCCATCAGCTTGCCACTAGCTTTGTCGCGTCGCGTGACGATCTCGGGTTTGCCGACCATCAGTTCGTAGCCTTCGCGCCGCATCATCTCGATGAGAATGGAAAGTTGCAACTCGCCGCGGCCCAGGACTTTGAATGAATCGGTCGAACCGGTGTCTTCCACGCGCAGAGAAACGTTGGTCAGTAATTCTTTTTCGAGGCGCTCGCGCAGATTGCGCGAGGTCACGTAGTTCCCGTCTTTGCCTGCGAAGGGCGAGGTGTTCACGGTGAACAGCATGGCGATGGTCGGCTCGTCGATGGCGATGGGAGGCAGCGGCGCGGGATTCTCGGCGTCGGTGATGGTTTCGCCGATTGTGATGCCTTCGACGCCGGCAACCGCAACGATGTCGCCGAGCTCCGTTTCGGTTATGTCGGTGCGCTTGAGCCCGGCGAAGGAGAACAGTTTCGTGATCTTCGTTTTGTGCAGCGCGCCGTCGAGCTTGGCGATTCCGACTTCCTCGCCGGTATACATCTTGCCGTTGAATACGCGCGCGATGGCGAGCCGGCCGAGATAGTCGCTGTAATCGAGATTGGCTACGAGAATCTGCAGCGGGCCGGCGGGATCGCCTTCGGGCGGAGGAATTGTATTCAGGATCGCATCGAACAGCGGGCGCAGGTTTTCGCCGGGACCTTTGACCTCGGTCGATGCCGTGCCTAGCTTCGCATTGGTGTAGAGCACGGGAAAATCAAGCTGCTCTTCTTTGGCGTCGAGATCGATGAACAGATCGTAGATTTCGTTCAACACTTCCTGCGGGCGGGCGTCGGCGCGATCGATCTTATTGATGACCACAATCGGCGGCAGCTTGGCTTCGAGCGCCTTGCCCAGCACGTAGCGGGTTTGCGGCAAGGGACCTTCGCTGGCATCGACCAGAAGCATGACGCCATCGACCATTTTGAGAGCGCGCTCGACCTCGCCGCCAAAATCACTGTGTCCGGGTGTGTCGACGATGTTGATCTTGATATCGTGATAGAAGATCGCGGTGTTCTTGGCCAGGATCGTGATGCCGCGTTCGCGCTCGAGTTCGTTGGAATCCATCACACGATCAACATGGTGCTCGTTGGCGCGGAATGTGCCGCTCTGTTGCAGCATGGCGTCGACCAGAGTGGTCTTGCCGTGATCGACGTGCGCGATGATGGCGATATTGCGGATTGCGGAAGACAAGTGCGATTCTCTCTCCAAACTCTTATTCGTCATTACAACTTTATCAGGTTCCCTCAGCGGCTAAAGCCCAAGTTCTCTTGCTAACCGCTTCGGGTACGGCTGAAGTCGCGCCCTTCCCCAAGAATCGTCCCCCCGAGTGCGTTCGGTTGCGGTATCCTCTCCCCATCATGCGCATTCCAAAGTTGATGACCGCTATCAGTTTTCTCAGCCTCTCTTTTCCGCTTCCCGCACAACAGCAGCCGGCATCGTCTCAAGCCGCGCTTGCTCCCAAGCCCGAAGACACGGAAATCTGGCAGCCCGTGCCGAAAGTGGTGACTCCGGGCGCGACGGATGCCGCTCCTCCCTCGGACGCGATCATCTTATTCGATGGCAAGAATCTGGATGAATGGGTTTCGGCGCAGGACCATTCGCCAGCGAAATGGATCGTTCACGACGGCATTGTCACGGTCAATAAGAAAG
>JASHQK010000307.1 GCA_030039195.1 Candidatus Sulfotelmatobacter sp. | reverse complement strand
TCTTCGACAATATCCATCATGCGCAGCAGAAGATCCTCGCGCACGGCAGCATATTCGTTGTAATCGCGCGTGAGCGCGTAAGCGAAAACCTCAATCGTGAGAGACGAACCCGCCACGTCGGTGAGACGCACGCGCACCGTCTTGCTCTCGATCTTGGCGTGCGTGGCGAGCAGATGGCGAATTTCCGCGAGCACGTAGCGGACGTGGTCGGGCTTGCTATCCGATTTCAGGCCGAGTTTGGTGGTGAAGAGAATCTTGTCGCGGCGGCTGAGATTCTCGACGTTGATGCTGGCAACAGTGCCGTTCGGAATCGCGAGCAGAGTTCGTTCCTGTGTACGAACCCGTGTTGATCGCAAGCCGATATCTTCGACGGTTCCGGTGCGATCGCCAAAGGTGCAGACATCGCCGACGCGGATGACTTCATCGCCAAGAACGGAGACTCCGCCAAAGAGATTGGCGATTGTCTGTTGCGCGCCGAAACCGATGGCCAGCCCGCCGATACCAAGACCAGCCAGCAAGGTGCTCATGTTGAAGCCAAGGCTCGTGAAAATGGCAAAGACGCCAACAAGAAAGATGGTGTACTTGATGATGCGCTCGCCCAGCAAGATGAGCGAGCCGGTGCCGGCATGTCCGCGGGCAAGAGCCCGGAGGCGCACGCGCTGCAATGACCAACGAACGAAGCTCCAAAGGATCCAGGTGCCGCTGATGATGAACGAGATCGCGAGGAGCCGATAGTAATAATGGCGCTGCAGCAGCGGCATGCCAAGATAGCCGATCAGTTGGCGGTCGATGATAGTCGAGAGCAGCAACCAGATCGGGGCGTGAGCGGAGCTCCAGCTGGCCTTGTCTATGCCGCGGCGCCGCACCCACCAGCGCGCGGGAATCCCCAGGAACGCGAGAAGCAGCCAACTGAGAGCGGCGGCCAGGAGAATCGCGAGAAGCAGGCCAAGCCACTGCCAGATGGGCATTCCGGCGATCTCGTGCTTGACCAGAAGGCTGGGAAGTTTGTGCTCGACCTGGCGGGCTTCGACCTGCTCGTAAAGTTCGGGCACTTTCTCCAGAGTTTCGGCGGAGATCAGCCAGATCTTGCCGGCGCTGGGATCGTTGACGCGAACGAGATCGAGATCGACTTCGACATCGCCGGAAGCCATGGTTCCGATCTTCTGATGTCCGAGCGCCACGCCCTCCTGGGGGATTCCATCCGGCTGAGTGAAGGTTCCGACCCGGCCGACGAAAGCGGCGTCCATCACGGCTTTCAGCTGGGTCGCGATCTGTTCACCTTCGGATTGCCGATGCGCGGCGCTCATCTGCAAATACTGCGCCGCGATGCCGTAGTTGCCCGATTGCGCGGCGTGAAGAAATCCGAGCACGCAACCGGAGGGCGTGGTGCGATTCAGAGGATCGGCGGGCGTGGTTGGAGACGACGTTGCCGGCTGAGTCGAGATTGATGGAAGCTGGGCGAGGGATGTCGAAGCAAAGAACGCGAAGCACGCGAGAACGAGAACGGTGACGATGTTCCGGAGAGGCATAATGGATCGGCGTGCACGCTTCCTGCGGAGCTGGACAGCCGAGGGCGGTTGTCCCTACATGGCCGCGATAATCGAAGATTTTACTCCACAGCGATGCACCTATCCGCGCTTGGGACGATAAAGATCGGTGCTCGTTCCGTAGAAAACTTCGGCCGATTCCATGATCGTTTCCGAAAGCGTGGGATGCGGATGGATGGTCAGCGCCACATCTCCGGCGAGCGCAGCCATCTCGATAGCGAGTACGCCTTCGGCGATCATTTCTCCGGCACTGACGCCGACAATGCCGACGCCGAGCACGCGCTCAGTTTTCGGATCGATGATGAGCTTGGTCAGGCCTTCGGGGCGATCGAGCGTGATGGCGCGTCCGGAGGCGGCCCAGGGAAATTTCGCGACGGTGATCTCGCGGTTTTCGTTTTGTGCCTGCGTTTCGGTGAGACCGGCCCACGCGACCTCGGGATCGGTGAAGACGACGGCCGGTATGGCGTTGGGCTCGAAGGCGACCTTGTGTCCAGCGATGGCTTCAACAGCGGTGCGGCCTTCGTGCGAAGCTTTGTGGGCGAGCATGGGTTCGCCGACCACGTCGCCGATGGCGTAGATCGTGGGATCGTCGGTCTGCAACTGCTTGTTGACCTGAATAAATCCGCGCGGGCCAACTTTGACTTGAGTCTTCTCGAGGCCGGGGATTTCGGAGTTGGGTTTGCGTCCAACAGAGACGAGGACGCGGTCGAAGGTTTTTTCCTGCTCCTTTCCGTCTTGGCCTTTGAGCATGGCGCTAATGCCGCTGCCGGCATCTTTCACCCAGGCGACGGTCGAGTTGAGGAGGATGGCATCGAACATTTTTTCGAGGCGCTTGTGAAGCGGGGCGACCAGATCGCGGTCGGCGCCGGGAAGCAATCCCGAAAGCATTTCGACGACGGTGACGCGCGTGCCCAGCGCGGCATAGACGGAGCCGAGCTCGAGGCCGATGTAACCACCACCAACCACGAGCAG
>JASHQK010000306.1 GCA_030039195.1 Candidatus Sulfotelmatobacter sp. | reverse complement strand
CAACATGACCAGGCTGGTGCATAAGATCATGAAACCGGTATTGCCGGTGTCGAGATGGAGCATGCGATCCTCCGACGTATTTGATTTATGAAGAGTAGGGCTCGCCCGTGGCGAGCGGGGGTCCAAACAGAAACGTCGCGCGGGAGGAGGGCCCTCAGACCCAGCCGTGCGGAATCGGGTATTGCGTTCAGAGACTGAACTTAGTGGGAAAAAAGCGCAGTGAGACATATCACTTCAGAATGTGACGGTAGACACGGGGTTTGGGGGCAGGTTCGCCTCCGGGATCACGAGGGAACGATATCCAGCGTCAAGCTGGGACGACACCCAAATTGACTCGAGTGGGCGGCGAGCCGAATTGGTGAAATCAAGGTCGCCGCCCGTCTAAGCTACAGCGGACCAGATTTAGTTCTTTATCTTTTCTTTCTCTCCGGCGTTCTCGACCACCTTGGCTTCGAGCGGCTTGCCGCGATTGACGAGCGCCGCATAATCCGGCGAATTAAACGGATACAGGTTCGGCCCTTCCTGCTTGGGCTGGGGGACGAGGGGCGTGCGGGCAGCAATGCAATCGACCTGCCGCGGAAACTAATTCACGAGGCCGATGCGGTGGACAAGATTTTGAAAACGAGGATCAGGACGCAGGCTGTCGAGCAGCAAGTCAGACCTTAAAGAAAGAATCTCGAACGACTTCTCGGAATAAGCCTTTTCCAGGAATTCGAAAGCCTTGTCCTTCTCGCCCAACCCGGCATAGATCGTGGCCATCGTGTAGGGCGAAGTCGAGGTTTGTTCTAATTTGTGCTCCAAATCGCGAAGAATCGTTTCCGCCTCGGATTTCTTGCCTGCCGCAGCGGAGGCGTGGGCCATCGCGACTATGCTCTCGGAATCACCGGATAGCGCAATCGCCCTCCGGTACTCAGAGATCGCTTCCTCGAACCTGCCCGTGCCTTCATAGCCAACGCCGAGGGTGAAATGGTGCCAGCCGTCATTGGGGTCCAAAAGCAGGCCGCGCTTGCTGGCTTCAATCAGGCGAGGGAAATCCTGCAGCGTGTAGTAGACGCCAGTTTCAGTGTGCGCCGCGCTGAAGCCGTAGTCCAGTTGGTCGATCTGCTTGATCTCGGCGAGAGCCTCTGCCTTTCGGCCCATAAAGGCCAGAAAACCAGCGCGATCTTCATGCGCGCAGCTGTAACTCGGTGCCAGAGCGATAGCCCGGTTAAGCTCCCGCTCGGCAGCCTCCCAGTCCCAGTCAAAATGCCAACTCAGCTCACCGAGTATGTCATAGGCTTCGCCAATGCTGTCGTCTAGTTCCAGCGCTTTGGATAAGGCGGCCTTGGAAGATCTATAGGCCTGATCTGCTGGTAAAGTCCCCGCATATGCTGAGAAAACGTAGGTGCCGGCGAGTCCAGCGTAAGCAAGAGCGAAGTTTGGATCTTTCTGGATCGCGTCTTCGAAGTAATGTTGCGCTTTCCTGAGGGAATCAGGCTTGGTGAATTCAGTCGTGTAGTAAAGGTGTCCCTTCAAGTAGGCGTCGTACGCTGCCGGGTTCACCGCATGGGCTTGCTGAAATTGAGCCTGTTGCTGCGGAGTCAGCTTTGCACGGACTTGCTCGGCGATGGCATCCGCGACCTCACCTTGCAGCTTCAGGACATCGCCCAAATCGCGGTCGTATGTCTCGGCCCAAAGGTGTCGATCGGCGGATGCCTGAATGAGTTGAGCGGTAACCCGCACTCTTTGACCCGAGCGGACGACCGATCCTTCCACGATGGCGTCAACGTTCAATTCGCCGGCAATTTCAGGCAACCGCTTCCTTGCGCCTTTGTACTGCATGACAGAAGTTCGCGAAATCACGCGCAGCGAGCCCACTTTTGCGAGATCCGTAATCAACTGGTCGGTCATGCCATCGGCAAAGAACTCCTCCGACGGATCGCCGGATAAGTTTTCGAGAGGCAGGACGGCAAGAGATCGGATCGCCGGCCGGGTGGCCCCTCTTACCTGCATGTAATGCCACATGGTCACGCCAAGCATTACTAGCGCAAAAAGAGATCCGAGAATCAGGACTAGACCTCTCTTCCGCTTTTGCGCATTAGCCGGGGCAACCGGTTCGTTTATAGCTTCCGCCGTCTCCGGGATCAACCGCAGCCGTGGAAAATCTTCTACCGGCCCGATATACCGGTATCCCCGGCGTGGCAGCGTTTCGATGTAATGTGGCGACTCCGCTGAATCGCCCAGCACTTCGCGAATCCGCGCGATCGCATTGTGCAGGCTGTGGTCGAAATCGACGAATGTATCCGCGGACCAGATTCGGCCTTGGAGTTCCTCGCGAGTCACCACATCGCCGGCGCGTTCCAGCAGGATTTCGAGCACCTGGAGGGGCTGGCCCCGCAGGCGCAGTCTCACTCCGTTCTTGCGCAGTTCGCCGGCTCGGACGTCTAGCTCATAATCGTCAAACCGCAGCCGGTCGGCAACTCGTGGTTGGGTGGCCATAGGACGGGTGGCCTCGGCAAAGTCACGAAAGCCTACCACACTTCTCCGGCCATTGCAGATTCGTCTCCCACCGCCGAAAGGCCCAGCATTTTCAACAAACTAATCGTGGAGAAAACTTTGGGAACGATTGGAGGCTGTGGGGATTGCGTTGCGAACCGGAACAGCCGAAAGTGCAGTGCTGTTGGTAAGACGCCCGGAGGGGCATGCGCGATGCATAAGGGGGAGCCCTCCGGAGCAATTTCATCGCAAAAGAGAAGGAGAGTTAAAACGTGAAAAAGAGAGCATCCATTTCTCGCAACATTCCAATCTTGCTGGTCACAGTTCTGGCAGTTTCGTCGCTTTCTCTATCCCAAGAGGCAGCACAGCAGCCACAGGCACAAGGGCAAGACAAGCTCGTCGAGATTGTTCGCAATGCCACACAACAATACCAGGATGTCAGCAACGCTAAAGATTACACTCCGGTCCTCGGCTGCGTAAGCGGCTCTGACCATGGAGCCATGGGCGTCCACTACGTTAATCTCAGCTTGCTGAATGGGCCCATCGACCCCACGCACCCGCAAGCTCTGATCTATGAGCCACAATTGAATGGTCAAATGAAGCTGGTGGGCGTCGAGTACATCATCCTGGCGAGCGCCCTTCCTGCTAACTCCGCGCCGCAGGTCGAGGGTCACCTGATGAATTACATTGACTATCCGAACCGTTACGGCCTGCCTGGTCCGTTCTTCGAATTGCACGTCTGGGCGTGGCGCGATAGTCCGCTAGGCCCATTCGTCGACTGGAACAATCATGTAACCTGCGCACACGAGTAGAGACTCGGGTTCGCGTTTGCCCGCAATTTGCGGTTCAGCGCTGTAGGAAGAAAAGCCCACTCAAGTCTGGCTTTGGCTTGAGTGGGCGGTTCCATGGCGAAAGAAATCCTGCTTAGTTCTTTATTTTTTCTTTCTCTCCCGCGTTCTCGACCACCTTGGCTTCGAGCGGCTTGCCGCGATTGACCAGCGCCGCATAATCCGGCGAATTAAACGGATACATCCTCGCCGACTCTTGCCCGGTCTTGCTCAGCGTGATATCCACGCGGCGATTGTTGGCCAGAACCACGGTTTGAATCTTCGCCAGAGCTTTCTGCCGTTCCTCCGCGCTCAGGTTCGGATTCTGCTCCAGCAGCTGCTTCACCTGATCAACGGTCAGGTTGTCCGTTTTGCCGTAGGCTTTGGTTTCGAGATTGGCTTCGGGAATCCCCTGCTCCACCAGGAACTTCTTGGCGAGTTCGGCACGCCGCTCCGAAAGCGATTGATTGTAGTTGGCGGGACCGCGCTTGTCGGCGTGGCCTCCGAGCACCAGATGCGCATCCGGCACGGCGGTGAGATAAGCCTTGAAAGAGTCTGCCAGTGTCTTCAGAGCGTCCTGCTCGCTGGGCAGCAAAGCCGCGTCGGACTTCAGGTTGCGCGGACGGTTTGTCGGGAAGTACACGCTGCGCGAGAGAGCCAGCTCCGGATTCTCGATCGTTCCGGTGATGTGCAGCGCAGCCGTCCGGGTCTCTGATCCGCCGCAGCCGTTGGTCGCGGTAAGCGTGTAAGTAATGGTTTCATCAATGTTGCCGGGAGTCGTCTGCTTCGGAGTAATCTGCAGCGGACGATTGCCGTTGGCATCGACGTTTCCGAATTGATCGATAGCAACATTCGAAGCATTGGAAGCCGACCAGCTCAATGCGGAGCCGTCGTTCTGCACGACCTTGTCGCCGATCTTCCGATAATGAATTTCCGGCGGCGCCAACTGCAGATTCGCCTGAATGGCGTTATTGACGCTCACAGCCGTCGATGACGTGACCGTGCCGCCGGGACCGGTGGCCGTCAGCTCATACGTCGTGTTCTGCTTGGGCTGAACACTCTGATCGCCGTTCGCAGCCACCGATCCAATATTGCTGATCTGGACGCCCGGAGCGTCCGTGGTCGTCCACTTCAGCTGCGAGGAATCGCCGCAATTCACTTGCGCCACGGTCGACGAAAGCTGCGCTGTCGGCTTGGCTACGGCAACCGTTGCGCTGGCTGTCCCGACGGTGAACCGCGGAATGGACGTTAGCTTCGATCCGCGCGGCCAATCTACGGTCTTGCGGACGCCTTTCGGAATATCAATCACTACGCGCTTGTTGGCGGCCACGTCCACCGATCCTGACCAGGCGTCTTTGTCGCCACTCTGAACGGTCACCTGATACGTTCCCGGAGGAACCACCAGTTCCTGCTTCCAGATCCAGTCGTTGTCGAATTCGTCGCCGTGACCAACGAAATAGTCGGGAGTCTTTCCATTGAGCAACACGGCATCGCGGTCCGCGCCTTCAATGGTCATGGCACCGAAGGGCCCGGAAACAGTTCCGGAAACTGGCTGCAGGGTTACATCGAGAGCCTGTGTCTTGCCGGCAACGATCGTGACATCGCGAGTTTCCGCGGCGTATCCGTAATTCGCCAGAACAATCTTGTGGTCGCCCGCCGCCAAAGTTAACGAGTGATGCTTGCTGGCCTCGCTGATGGCGCGCCCGTCGACCCACACGTAGGCCTGCTTGGGAGTGACATGCAGGACGACTTTGCCATCGTTACTTTGCGCCATGCTCGGCATGGCCATACCGAACGCCACAACAGAAAATACCAACGGAACCCATGGGAGATGCAATTTCATAGGGAGCTCCTTGCGGAAAGCCTTGAAGGGTTGACTAGGAGCGGCTTTCGCGTGATCTAGGTCGCCAAGAATTGTACATCTAAGTGTGAGAAAAAGGACAGGCTTCCGATCCCTGGTTAGTGGGCGACTTTGAAAACAGCCCACTACCAATCCCTGCAATCGATTCTTTGCATTGGACTCGCTGCGTGATTTGGGGCAAAATCTAGCTACTTCGCCACCGACTGTGCAGCCGGTTCCGCGGAGCCGACGATGGCTCGCCAGCTACGTCTGCGGCGTGCCAATCTCCTGACCTCGTAGTTCTCCACCAAAGCCTGAGCCCATGCGGGGTGTCCCATGTCTCGCCGCTTTTACGAGACCTGCTTTTGCGAGACCCGGGAAATGCCGGACGTGTGCTCGTCAGACTTGTCCGCCGCTTTGCGGCGGACAGAAGGAGATATCTATGACTTCACTTCGCAAATTCATTTACGCCGGCTTGCTGGCGTTGACCACCCTCAGCCTCGCTCCAGCACTGGCTTCGGCCCAGGAATCGTGCGGCCAGTTCACGCTGACCCACTCGGTTCTTTGGGGGAAAGCGATCGTCCCCGCCGGCGAATATCAATTCACCTTCAAGGGCGAAGGCGCTGCGGGTGTGCTCACGCTGACTAAGCTCGACATTCCGCACGCCGGTTTCCTGTTTCTGGTGACCGACACCGAAGAGAGCCGGCCTTCGGATACGAGCAAGCTGACTCTGCAGCGCGTCTCCGCCGGCAGCTACGTGAGCGCGATGACGCTGCCGAGTTCCGGCGTCACGCTGCACTTCCCGGTTCCTCCGCAAACGGCAGACAAAGTGATCGCTTCCAATGGAAGCGTCGCATCAGGCCGGTAGGTTGGTTATCGGTAACAGGGCCGAAAGGGCGGAATCCAACCAGATTCCGCCCTTTTGTTTTGGAAATGCTGGCAGTTGTGCGGCTTGATCCGTGAACGCCTGCGTTTTGATGGCGTCATCCCGAGCGCAGCCGTTTTTCAGGTGGAGCGAGGGATCTGGCGCGGAGTGCAACCCCGCTGCGCGCAAGATCCCTCGGCCCGGCGCTAATTGCGCGGGCCTTCGGGATGACGCAGCAGAACCGAAGAATTCAAGCGCAGCACTAATCGAAAATCCAATTAATGCGCTTGCCTCAGCCCCACTCCCCACACCGGAATCGTGACTGCGACGCGTTCGAAATTCACCACCAGCGCTTTGCCGCGCGGGATCGCCTCTTTCACGGCTGGCAAGGAAAGAGATGCATCGTGGCTCGCCTGACTATCCCACACCTCCGTCACCCACATGACATTCTCATCGGCCGCGTCGTTGGCAACAACATAACTCAAACATCCCGGCATCTTCGCTGCGCTCGATTTCAAGACTGCGATCATTTCATCGCGCTTGCCAGGAAGAACCGTCATCTTGCCAATCATTCCCCACATGTCCTTGCCTTCCTCTGCGCCCGCGAGCGCAGACACGAGCGCCAGCGCGCCCAGCGATTCCAGGAATTTGCGCCGGTCAATGGGCATGCCGATGAATATATACGGGAATTGGTGTGTAGGGGTGGACGCAGCTTGCCCGGAGCGAAGTCGAAGGGTCCGCCCCGCGTCGAGGAGCCAAGAGTACATCAGCTTCAATCATTTCGGATTTTCATTGCGGCCCTTGCGCGTAACCGCGGACGAATGCGTCCGCGGCTACACCGTTCTGTATGGATAGCAGCTTCACAACGCTGGCGCTGACGAGTCTCCCCGCACTTCATCGCTCAGGATGATGGCCGCGGCGATCTCTTTCATGGGACGCCGCTTCTGCCGGCTCTGCCGCTGCAACATCAGATAAGCCTGTTCTTCGTCGAGCCCGAGATCGCGCTGCAGAATTCCCTTGGCGCGCTCCACCAGCTTGCGCGTTTG
>JASHQK010000305.1 GCA_030039195.1 Candidatus Sulfotelmatobacter sp. | reverse complement strand
CACTGCAAAATGCTGCTCAACGAATACCGGCTGAATCCGGCGCGCCGCGAGGATCAGGAAGTCATCGTCAAGCAGCTGGAAATGTTTTTCTTCGGCGAAGGCTCAGCCAAGCCCAAAGAGTACGTGCCGCCGAAAGAGTAACTCCGCCAGCCCGGTTATGCGGTTGCCGGACGCACCGGCCTGAGAAACGGTGCGGCTCCGAGCATCAGGGCGATCGCAGGCAGGCCCGCCCATATCAGAATTCCGAATGCGAGGCGATACGGATTGTGCAAGACTAGACTATTGCGCTCGAATAGCACGCTGGCTGGGATCACCACAACAAACAAGAGGAAAATCGCAAGCGCCGGAAACGCTCCGGCCACCATGCGCGCGACGGCAGTCCCGCCACTGCGGCGGGAGAGAAATGCTCCTAGCGCTCCGCAGGGCACCTGGACAAGCAGCCATGCGAGGTAAAACCAGCGAGGCAGGCCGTAGGACAAATCACCCGGGTGCAAGCTGATGCCCGTGAAGTAAAAAGAGGGGTCGTGCTGGAGCACGATTTCCTCGGCAAACATCAACAAGCTCGCTGCGGTGAGGCTAACGAATCCAGGCAGCCAGATGCTTCTGGTTCGTTGGTTCATCATGGCTTCTTCTGACTCTGTTTGACCGATAACCGGCATCGCGGCGAACCACGCCAGTTGAAGGGCCATTGCGAGATGGCCGAGGCGCACGGCCAGAGGTCCCGCGTGAATCTTGTCAAAAACGAGCAGCAGCACCGCCGTGAACGTAAGGCTCGCCAGCGCGGGCAGCCATAATTTTTTCGCTCGTTCGTTCATTGTGTTTCTCCCCGGTTCTGAAGTGTTGGACCTTGCGCTGCGAATCTTGCGCGCCAGCCGGCGCCACGGAATGTGAGCCAGCACATGCCTTTCGGCTCCGCATGCGGCCATCCCGCTCTCGATTCCCTCTTCATAGTTGTCTTCCAGATGCGCAGCTAGTTCGGAGACGACTTCTTCTTCGGAGTCGTGCGGTAGGCCCAGCGAGGCTGTGCGGTCACGGACTAACTCCTTCCAATCAGGCATGGCTCACCCCCGCCAGGCTGTCGAGTGCCTGAAAGAATGCGCGCCACTCCTGCCGCAGGGGCGCCAGTTGTTTACGTCCGCTCACCGTCAGGTGATAATAGCGGCGGTCGCGCCCGGCGCTGTTCGCCTGCCATCGGCCCTCGACCCAGCCACGCTTCTCCAGCTCGTAAAGCAGCGGATAGAGCGATGCGAGCGTAAACTTCAGCGCGCCTCCGGTTCTTTCGCCGATCTGCTTCGCGATCTCGAAGCCATAGAGTGGTTGCTCGGAGAGCAGGGCAAGAATTGCGATCTCCCCGCTCCCTCGCGCGATTTTCGATCGAATGCGTCGGTTCATACTCGCATCCCTGCAGTATAGGATTCCTATGTTGCGAATATAGGATTCCTATGTAGCTGCGTCAACATTACCTTTGGACTTGTACCGCGATTACCGAATTCACACCTGGTTAACCCTCTGGTTACGATATGCACCAAAATTGATGCAATATTCATTCCCTCGTAACATTCGACTGCTACTAACTAAGTATGGATCCGCACGTGTACAACACGCTGATCCTCTCCGACCTGCACCTGGGCGCAGACACGAGTCATGCGCGCGAGGCCACGCGCGTGCTGAAGGAAACCCGCTTCCAGCGCCTGATTCTGCTGGGTGACATCTTCGCCGACCTGAATTTTGCCCGTCTCACCAAAGATCACTGGAAGTTTCTGGGCTACATCCGCAAGCTCTCCAATCCCAAGCGCCACATCGAAGTTGTCTGGGTGGAAGGCAATCACGATCACGGACTGGCCAACATCATGTCGCATCTGGTCGGTGTGCGGGTTTACCAGCAATACACCTGGAGCTATAACGGCCTCCGGCACATCGCCATTCACGGCCACCAGTTCGATGGCTTCCAGGTGAATCGGCTGACCCTGAGCCGCCTGGGAACTACCCTCTATTTGCAGTTGCAGAAACTCGACTTCAAGAGCAAGCCCATCGCGCGCTTGATTGACCGGCTCAACACGCGCTGGCTGCGCATGTCCCCGAAAGTTTCTTCGGGAGCTCTCACCTACGCACGGCATCACGGCGCAGACCGCATCTTCTGCGGACACACGCATGAAGCCATACATTCGGCCGAGGACGGCATCCATTACTACAACTCGGGCGGGTGGGTCGATTCCCGGCTCACTTACCTGACCATTGACGAGCAGGGAGTACAGATCCATGACTACAACCATGAATTCGAGCCGCTCGAACACAGCGAACGAACTGACGATCGTGATTCCAGCGAAGAACGAAGAGAAGCTGATTGGGAATTTGCTGACTTCGCTGACGAATCAGGATTACTCGAAGATGTCGAGTACGAGAGTGTTGGTCGCTGATGCCAACTCGACCGACCGCACCCGCGAGATTGTTTGGAGCTTTCGCGATCGGCTGAATGTGACCGTTATTCCCGGCGGCATGCCGTCGGTCGGACGCAATCAGGGCGCGGCCCACGCTGAGACTCCGTATGTTCTCTTTATCGATGCCGATATCGAACTCGCTGACCGCTCTCTGATCCGCCGTTGCACGGAGAAAGCGCAAGCGAAGCGCCTGCATTGCGTGACCACCAACATCGTTTGCCGCGGCGGAAACTGGATCGACGAACTGTTCTACGCGGTTCTGGATCTTTTTCAGTATCTGTCATACGTCCATCGTCCGTTTGCCACGGGAATGTTCATGCTTTTCGATCGGCAAAGGTTCTGGCAGCTCGGCGGATTTCACGAACAGATTCATTTCGCGGAAGATTACAAGCTGAGTCAGAGGGTCGACCGCAAGCGCTTCGCGATTGTTCGCGGCGGCGTCTACACCACGAATCGGCGGTTCCAGAAAATGGGACACCTGCCCGCGGGCTGGCTCTTCCTGAAAACGGCCATGAATTATTGGAACGAGAAATATTTTCTGCGCGACCACAAATATTGGGCGAACGAGCCGGAGGGCCTCCCACGCACCTAGCTCATGTAGGACCCATGAGGGTGCCCCACCCTCACGTGGTTTTCGTGGGGTGGGGGTTTCGGGATTTCCAAGGTTTTTGTTAGTGGCCACACGTCAGGACCTGGTCAACCAGCCGGGTCCTGTTTCGTCTTGAAGCGGCCGTTTGCATCGCACCATTTGACCCCGCATTCCTGCTCGACTTAGACTCCCTTCTCAGCGGGGTTCTTATGAAACATCTAGCCTGTTTGCTGGCTCTGGCAGTTCTTTGCACATCCATCGCTCTCGCTGACGACGAAAAGACGCCGCACCATCACGACGCGCTCAACGAGGCCCAGGTGGGTACAGTGAACTTTCCCATATCCTGCGCCGGCGATGTCCAGAAGCCGTTTGACCGCGGCGTCGCGCTGTTGCATTCCTTCTGGTACGAGGAGGCGCAAAAGGAATTCGTCGACATCGCCAAGGACGATCCGCGCTGCGCGATGGCCCATTGGGGAATCGCCATGAGCCTCTGGCATCAGCTATGGAACGAGCCCGACGCGAAAGTGATCGCCCGCGGTCTGAGCGAAGTAGAGATCGCCGAGAAGATGAAGTCCACGCCGCGGGAGCAAGCCTATATTGCGGCGATGGCTGCTTTCTACTCTCGCTCCGACAAGCTGAACCACGCCGCCCGTGCCAAAGCGTATTCCGAGGCGATGAAGAAGGTCTATAAATCGTATCCTGACGATCACGAAGCCGCGGCCTTCTATGCGCTCTCTTTGCTCTCTTCCGACGAAACTCTCGAGCGTCGCAAGGAAGCGGCTGCGATCCTCGAGAAGCTGTTCGTGATCGAGCCGGACCATCCGGGAGTTCCGCATTATCTGATCCACGCCTACGACACGCCGCAACTGGCCGAACTCGGCATTCCCGCTGCGCGCCGCTATGCGCAGATCGCGCCCGCAGCGCCGCATGCGCTGCACATGCCGTCGCACATCTTCGCCCGCGTGGGATTGTGGCAAGACGACATCAATTCCAATCTCGCCTCGATCGCCGCCACGCGCAAGACGGCCGCAATGGGCATGGGCGGTGAAGGCCATCAGTTCCACGCCATGGATTTCCTCGTCTACGCGTATCTGCAAAGCGGACGCGAAGAGGAAGC
>JASHQK010000304.1 GCA_030039195.1 Candidatus Sulfotelmatobacter sp. | reverse complement strand
ATCCGGATGTTGTACCAGTTGACCTGTTTCCCCTGAAGACTTCCTTGCGAATCTACTAGTTTGCAGCGATTCAGGTTACATTGACTTGCGCGGGAGTCGGGCCTACGATTTCGTTCAGTGGGGATGGGGAGAAGGAGCATCTTCCCCATGGCGAATCGGACGGCGAGTGAAGATTCGCTGAGCGGCCTGACCATTTCGCACTACCGCATCGTCGAAAAACTCGGCGGTGGTGGGATGGGCATAGTCTACAAAGCCGAAGATCTAAGCCTACATCGTTTCGTCGCCCTGAAGTTTCTTCCTGATGACGTTGCCAAAGATTCCCAGGCTTTGGCCAGGTTCCAGCGCGAAGCGCAAGCGGCTTCTACCCTGAACCACCCGAACATCTGCACGATCTATGAGATCGGCAAAGAAGACGGCCGGCCCTTCATCGCCATGGAGTATCTGGAGGGCATGCCGCTGAGCCACCGCATTGCAGGCCGCCCACTCGAAACAGAGGCCCTTCTTACCCTAGCCATCGAGATTGCGGAATCACTGGATGCCGCCCACTCCGCGGGCATCGTACATCGGGACATCAAGCCCGCCAACATCTTCATCACCAGGAGGGGGCACGCCAAGATTCTGGATTTTGGGCTGGCGAAAGTCACTCCACTGCAAGGCGCGGCAACAAGGCCGATTGTGGGAATGTCGCAGCCCACGGTGGAGTCTGGCGCCGAGCACCTGACCAGTCCGGGAACCGCACTGGGAACCATCGCCTACATGTCGCCTGAGCAAGTTCGCGCCAAGGAACTGGACGCGCGCACGGATTTGTTCTCATTCGGAGCTGTGCTCTACGAGATGGCCACTGGCATATTGCCATTCCGTGGGGAAAGCACGGGAGTGATTTTTGATTCTATTCTCAATCGTGACCCCGTCATCCCAGTGCGCTTGAATCCCGATCTGCCGGCCAAGCTGGAAGACATCATCAACAAAGCCCTGGAGAAGGATCGTGACCTGCGATATCAGAGCGCAGCCGAGATGCGAACCGACCTGCAGCGGCTGAAGCGGGACACGGAAAGCAGACGCATTGCGGCCGCAAGCTCGGGCACGATGACGAGGCAGGAAGCGTCCGTAACCCGGAAGAAGAAACTCTGGAAGATTGTTGCGCCAACGGCCGTTCTGGTGATGGCCGCGCTGATCGCGGGCGGATTTTACTATCGTTCGCATCGAACCAAGCCACTGACCGAGCAGGACACGGTTGTGCTCACCGACTTTGACAACGAAACAGGAGATCCGGTCTTTGATGATGCTCTGAAACAGGCGTTGGCCGTGGAATTGCGGCAGTCTCCTTTCCTGAGTGTGCTCTCGGACCGAAAAGTCAGCGAGGCCTTACAGATGATGGGCCATCGCGCGAACGAACACCTCACCGCGGATGTGGGGCGGGAGGTTTGCTTGCGCACGGGAAGCAAGGCCGTGCTGAGCGGGACGATCTCTAGCTTAGGCAGCCATTATTTGATTGGCCTGAATGCGGTCGCGTGCAGCACCGGCGACACTTTGGCCAAGGAACAGGCTGAAGCCACCAGCAAGGAAGATGTTCTGAAGACTCTGAGCCGAGCCTCTTCCAGCTTGCGCACCAAGCTGGGAGAGTCGCTGCCCTCCGTGCAAAAGTTTGATGTTCCGATTGAAGCCACGACATCCTCACTTGAAGCCCTGAAAAACTACAGCGTGGGTATCAAAATAAAGAACGAACAAGGAGAGGTGCCGAGCATTCCGTTCTTGAAGCGGGCGATTGAACTCGACCCCAATTTCGCCATGGCCTATGCCACGTTGTCGCTATGGTACAGCAATCTCGGTCAACCATCCCTCGCCTTGGAATATGCCACCAAAGCTTATCAATTGCGCGACCGGATCAGCGAACGGGAAAGGCTGAGCGTTTCTGCATTGTATTTTCGTGCCACGGGAGAAGTGGACAAGGAGGTGCAGACCTATGAACTGTGGATAACAGACTATCCTCGTGATTCGGCTCCCCACAACAATTCGGCCAATGACTATTACACCATGGGGCAATATGACAAAGCTCTCTCGGAATATCAGGAGACGTTGCGCCGTTCGCCTGATATCGCCAGTCATTATTCAAATCTGGGATCAACCTACCTCATCCTGAACCGGCTGGATGAAGCCAAGGCCACTTTCGATCTTGCATTGGCACGCAAGCTGGACGGCGGCGGTCTCCGCGAAAGCATCTACGAACTTGCTTTTCTGCGAGGAGACGTCGAGCAAATGCAGCAGCAAGTAGCTTGGGGTGCGGGTAAACCTGGAAATGAAGACCCACTGTTGTCGGAGCAATCGAATACTGAGGCTTACTATGGAAGGCTAACCAAGGCGCGCGAGTTCTCGCGGCGAGCGGTGGACTCAGCAGTTGGGGCCGGCTCCAAAGAAACTGCGGCTCTGTGGCAGGTCAATGCTGCGCTGCGAGAGGCGGAGTTGGGCAACGCTACTCTGGCAAGACAAGGGGTGACCGCAGCCTTGGTACTGTCTGCGGGGCGGGATGTCAAAGTGATGGCCGCCCTGACGCTGGCTCGCATCGGCGATGCCCTCCGAGCCAAGGCGCTAGTCGAGGAACTCGAGAAGAACTATCCTTTCAACACCATGCTGAAGGTCTACTGGCTGCCGACCATCAAGGCTTCCATTGAACTCGGCAATCGTGATTCCTCCCAAGCCCTGGTGCTACTGGAACCCGCCGCTCCTTACGAACTGGGTGGGGCAGGAATGCCCATCAACTCGCTGTACCCGGCCTATATGCGCGGACAAGCCTACCTGCTGGCACACAATGGCAATGCCGCGATGACTGAGTTCCAGAAAGTTTTGGATCATAGAGGCATAGTGGTGAACTCTGTGACGGGATCACTGGCTCATCTTCAAATCGGCCGCGCTTACGTCCTGGCAGGTGACACCGCCAAGGCGAAAGTCGCATACAACGACTTCCTCACGCTCTGGAAAGACGCAGATCCCGACATTCCCATCCTGAAGCAAGCCAAAGCCGAAAACGCAAAGCTGCAATAGTATTCTGACAGTTTGCCGAAGGTCGAACTTCCCGTGCCACGGGAAGCTACTCAATTGTCGCAATCAGCTTTGACACTTAAATTTCCCGTCTCAAGCTGAGATGAGTGTAACCCGGATGTTTCGCCAATTGACCAATGGCTTTGTGGTTTCCAAGGTAGCTAACAACAGCCTCAAAATCCTAACCTGAATCTCTGGCCTCAGCGAACCGGACGCGCGAAC
>JASHQK010000303.1 GCA_030039195.1 Candidatus Sulfotelmatobacter sp. | reverse complement strand
TACGCGACGAACCCGATGCCCAATTCGCGGCAGGCCGCGAGGACGCCATTATTCTCGGGATCGCGCGTCCACAGGGAATATTCGGTCTGCAGAGCGGCGATCGGATGGACTTTGGTAGCGCGGCGCAACGTGTTCGGCGAAGCTTCGGATAGTCCCAGATACCGAACTTTCCCCTGCCTTACCAGGTTCGCCATCGCGCCGACCGTCTCTTCGATTGGCGTATTGGGATCGACGCGATGCTGATAATACAAATCAATCGTCTCCACGCCCAGCCGCCGCAGACTCGCCTCGCACGACTTCTGTATGTAGTCAGGTTTCCCACTCACGCCGCGGGTAGTGGGATGCGCCGGATCGCGCACGATGCCAAACTTGGAGGCGATCACGACTTTGTCGCGCTTGCCCTTGATGGCACGGCCGACCAGTTCTTCGTTCTTATGCGGACCATAAACATCGGCGGTGTCGAGAAAGTTGATTCCCAGTTCTATCGCTCGATGAATGGTCGCAATCGATTCGCCGTCGTCGAAGCCGGAATAAAATTCCGACATTCCCATGCAGCCCAAGCCTTCGGCTGAAACTTTCAGACTGCTGCGGCCCAGTTCACGAAATTGCATGATTGCACCTCGATCCGAATTATGAGCGGATACCGTTTATAGATGCCGCAGTCGCGAATTTCGATGGGAAATGCTTCGATGCCATGCTCGGGGCGGAGAGACGCCAGCGCTACTTCAATATTCGAATTCGCGGCTTCGCGAGCGGCAGAACTTCGCCAATTTTCGATGCTTCCACTCCCGCGTCGTTGAGCGTCTTCATGAGACGCTCACCCTCCGGAGTTGAAATCAGCAACCCGCCCGCGGTTTGCGGATCAAACAGAAGCGCCTTTACATCGTCGGGAATTCCCTCGGCATATGCGACGATGCATTCCGCAAAATCGCGATTGTTTTTCAAGCCTCCGGGGATGTAGCCGGCCCGCACGCATTCCAGAGCACCTTCGAGAAAACGTACAGCGTTGGCCGAGATGGTGAGCGAGACATCGGAAGCTAGCGCCATCTCGCGCGCGTGGCCGATCAGGCCGAAGCCGGTGATGTCGGTCATGGCGTTCACTGGAAATCTACTGTCAGTAATCACTTCCGCCGCGCGCTTGTTCAGAGTCGTCATCGAACGCACAGCGGCGTCGATCCACGCCGGTTCCGCTTTCCCTTTCTTGATCGCCGTCGAAATCACGCCGGTGCCAATGGCTTTGGTGAGGATCAATGCATCGCCCGGCTTTGCGCCCGCATTCGCCAGAACTTTATTGGGATGAATCAGTCCGGTGACCGAATACCCGAACTTCGTCTCTTCGTCACGAATGCTGTGGCCACCGATCACCGTGCATCCGGCTTCGATCATCTTCGATAAGCCGCCCGCAAGAATGCGTTCGAGAATTTCCAGATCCGCCTTGTCAGGAAAACAAACGAGGGCCAGCGCCGTGAGCGGACGTCCTCCCATCGCGTAGACATCGCTCAGAGAATTCGTCGCCGCGATTTGGCCGAAAGTGTAAGGATCGTCGACGATGGGCGTGAAAAAATCGACCGTCTGCACGAGTGCCTGATCGGGCGCGATCTGATACACGCCGGCGTCGTCGGCGTGATCGAAGCCAACCAGAACGTTCGGATCCTGCTGCCGGGCTAATTTCCCAAGCACCTTGTCCAGCGCCGCCGGACTCAGCTTGGAAGCTCAACCCGCAGCTTTCACCGACTCGGTCAGGCGAAATGGTTTTGTTTCCGGCACGAGGTCATTGTAGCGAAACTGACGAGGGTCACAGCAGAAGCCGGATACTGCGAGTATCCGGCGGCGAAATTCAACGCGATCTGGAATTGGTATCGTGAACTATCTAAGGCGCGGAGCGTAGGACGAACCTGAGTCCGCGAGCCGAGTTACTGCGCACTGTTTCTTGCAGGTCCAGGGCGTCAACCGGAATGTGGCTTTGGGTGCCGTCGCGGCTCACATATTCAATGTATCCGTCAGAGAGCCAGTAATCGGTAACCACGTGATCGGTTCCGTTTTTCAAAATCAGCACAAAAAATCGCGGATCGAGATTCTGGCCGCGAAGTGGCTGCTCCGACGCTGTCGAGTTGTTGTTTGAGACATTGTCTGGTGCTTCAGAATCGGGTGCGGGCGCGGCTGTCATGTCTGCCGATGCGAACGCGTCGCTTGTATCCGCAGAAGTGTCGTCGCCATACCCAAAGCCAAAGCCGAAGGGAAACCAGTCAAATCCCGAAAACCAGAACAGCGGCCAGGTTGGTTCGAAGAAACATACTTGGTTGAAACCATTGAAAGAACATCCGGAGTTGCGCAAGCGTCGAAACCCACCAAAGAAAAACTCAGGATGGTGTTGGAATCGAGAGTGCATTCCGAAACGAGCGTCGGGCAGAGAAATCGTGGAGCGTAAAGGCACAGTCTGAATGTAGGTGGAAGGCAGCCCGGCGTGCGAAACCTGTCCTCCTAACGTCGCGCGCCATTTGCTTGCAAGGTTCTCTGCAGCAACCCGGTTGCGACGGTTTCGTGAACCCAAGTGAAACCATCCCCAACGATGTCCGGCGGCTTGGCCAGCGCTCGTCTGCGAATGGGAGGAGTGTCCGCCACCGAAGTGTCCGCCGCCAAAATGACCGCCACCGAAATGGCCACCACCGCCGCCGCCGTGTTGCGCTTGCGCCGACACGACCAGGCAAGCCGACAGCAACAACGGAATGAACGTGACGCGCCTCGGGCGCAAAAGAAAGGTCTTGGGCATAGCTGCCCACCCTGCGGTCTATCCTCAGTTTACTCCTGTTCAACTGGCACAGCGCCGCTTACTTTATCGTCACATCCGTCACGCGGATCTCTGGATATTGCCGGTTCCACTGCGCAGAAATGTGATCGAACGTCAGGCGAAAAGGCTGGCTCTGCCCTGGGCCCAGTGGGGAAATGCTTAGATCAACGGCTTCCGGGTAAGGGCCAGTCGTTCTCAGAACGCGAAGAGGCACGTCCGGTTCATCTTGTGCCATCTGCCCGACCTCGTCTTTAAACACAACTTCGACGACCAGGTGTGTCACCGTCTTATCGCCGGAATTTGTGACCGTGCCATCGATGTAGCTGACCGTTGATCCGACAAAATTTTCGGCGGCACTCATTTTGAAATCGGAGAACTTCAGATTGGCCGCGTACGGCGAAACCGTTTTCGGTGCTTTGGGCGGCTCGCGCAGGACAAAAGCAATGGCCAGCGTAACCGCGATCACTCCGGCGACGGCCGCGAAAATGATCACCCGGCTCAAGTCGCGCTCCTCCGCTGCGGGAGTCTGCTGGTCCAGACTGCTCATGTCGCGATTGTAGGCTCGGTGCTGAAAATTGTCGATTTAGCGACGCTCGTCCACGCGCAAGACCGTTGTAACTCATGCTTCCAATACAATTGCACGGAACTTCCGTGGACAATGCTGCGTACTTCGACGGAGGGAAATTCTCTGTGCAAGAGCGTGCGATGGAACAAGCCTCACCTGCCGTCAACGCCGATCAGCGAAATGCCACGCTCGCGGTCGTGGCCGTTGCCGCTGCTGTCGGTGTCGTGCATATGGTGACAAACGGCCGATACGGCTTTCATCGCGACGAGTTGCAGACACTCAGCGACGCCATGCACATGGACTGGGGTTTCGTGGCCTACCCTCCATTCACTCCTTTCGTCGAGCGAATCGGTCTGGAACTCTTTGGACTTTCGCTGGTGGGCTTGCGGATGTTTTCCGTCATTGCGCAGGCAGCCGTTATTGTCATTACAGGGTTGATGGCGCGCGAACTAGGCGGCGGGCGACTGGCGCAAGTCACTGCTGCCTTGGCTGTTGCGCTGGCGCCATTGGCTCTGTTTGAAGGGACTGAGTTTCAATACACGACTTTCGACTATCTCTGGTGGGTGCTGATTTCCCATCTCGTGATTCGCTTGTTGAAATCCGACGATCCCCGCTGGTGCCTCGCCATTGGCGCTGTGATCGGCGTGGGATTCATGACGAAATACACCATGGGATTTTTCGTCGCAGGGATCGTCGGCGGTCTCGTGCTTACCCGCGCCCGGCAGTTTTTCGCCAGCAAATGGTTCTGGGCTGGCATCGTGCTGGCTTTCGTGATCTGCCTGCCGAATTTGATCTGGCAATTCCAGCACGATTTCATCTCGCTGCATTTCCTCCAGCACATTCACAAGCGCGATGTCGGCGAAGGACGCGCCGAGGGATTTGTAAAATATCAGTTCTGGATCTGTACCAATCTTTTTTCCGTACCCCTCTGGATCGCCGGCCTTATCACCTCTTTTCGCAGTCCGCGATACCGAATGCTCGCCTGGATGTATGTGATTCCTTTTGCGCTGTTTGCGATCTCCAGGCACGTTTTTACTACCTGGGAGCTGCCTATGCCATGCTGCTGGCCATGGGAGCGGTGGCGTGCGAACGCTGGCTCGCTTCTTGGTCGCGTGGACGGCGCTGGGCGATCGAGGGAGTGTTTTTCACCGGATTGATGGTCTGTGGCATTTATTCCAGCTTAGTGATAATCCCGTGGGCATCCACCGGTCCACTGAAGCAGTTCGCGCTCAAGAATAACGGCGACATGCGCGAGCAAATTGGCTGGAATGAACTGGTGAGGGAAGTCGCGCGCGTTCGCGATTCGCTCTCGCCCGAGCAGCAGCAAAGCATCGGCATAGTCGTCGGCAACTATGGGGAAGCAGGCGCGGTCGAGATGATTGGTCCCGCTTACCATCTGCCGCCCCCGATCACACTGACAAATTCTGGCTGGTTGCGCGGATATCCGACGCCTCAGCCTTCGACGTTGATTGTGGTGGGTTGGTCGCACGAGCAGGTGGACGCCGCATTCACCGGCTGCTGGCTTGCCGGACACAATGGAAATTCTGAGGGCGTCAAGAACGAAGAGAGCGAGGATCATCCGGATATTTTCGTCTGCGGCCCACCGCGGCTACCATGGCCGCCGTTCTGGGAAGAAAATCAGAGATTCGGGTGAAATCGCTGGATTCGCAGCCCCGACCCCGCGGGGGCAGGAGCATCCACGCCACACTGCCACGCTAAGGTTGCCCCTCGCGGTGGCGCAAGTAATCGATAAACATCTGTTCGACTGGCTTGTCATAGCCCATCATCACGTGCCGAATGGTGTGGCCGCTGACGAAGTGGCAGACTTCTTCGGCGAGATTCTTGGCGTGATCGCCAGCACGTTCGAGTGACTGTGTCATGAAGATGATCTGCAGGCTGGCGTGGCGGTGTGCGTTTCCCGGGTTATCGATATGACGCAGAAAAATCAGATTGCGGAGTCGGTCCATTTCGGCGTCGGCGCGCAGCACTTCGATGGCTTTAGCGATCTTGCGCTGCGAAAATGCTTCGCCACAGTCGGTCAGCATCTTTTCGAGAATCGTTGCCATGTGGGTGAGCTCGCGCGTGTCCTCAGGATCGATGCGTTCCCCAGCCGCCTGTGCGCTGGAGGCAAAGCTGAGCAGAAGATCGCCGATACGCTCCAGGCCGATCATGAACTTCATGCAGGCCAGCAGCTCGCGAGCTTCCGCCGGACCGACCTCGGTGATGGCCGTCGTGACCCCAGCATCGATCTCCATGTCAATCGTGTCGAGATCACGCTCGCGCTGGCGCAAAGAGTTGAGCAGCGCTGCCGAGCCGGTGGCAATGCCTTCCGCTGCTGCCGCGGCGGCTTCTTTCGCCAGTCCGCAGGCTTCGACCGTGCGGCGCACGATGTAGTGGTGGGCAGGTTCGGGGTTGGGGCCTTTGACGGCTGCACTCATGAGGGTATCCCAGGGTCGAGAACGGCGGCGCGACGATCGGGCACCTCCAGCTTGAATGCTCGATTTGGCGCCGGAAATTCGCTTTTCATGCGGTTGGGTGGCCAACGGCCAAGCATAGGTTTCACCGATGGCATGGAGGTTAAACCGCTGTGAATTTTCGGTAATTTTTCGATGCCAACATCTGGTGCACCTTGAAACGAACTATTTTCGACCAAGCACAGGAAAATGCAAGGGGGAACTTCGGGCAGTTTCCCGCCTGAGCCCTTCGCCCACCACCGTTCGTTCACCACCATTCTTTGGCCAACTTCGCTTGCAGACCGAGACTTACCATGTACGCTCCGATAACGAAAAACATCAGGTTTTGGTTACCGATTACCATGCTGAGGTACTCACTGAATCCGCCGATCATCGCTCCGATCAGGTTTGCTCCAAAGAAAGACGACGGGTTTGACGCTTGACGGAAGGTCGTGGAGAAGATCAGCCCGGCGAAGAAGATCGGTAGCGGCACCATGAGAAGAGACCACAGCAATCGTTGGTCGAAACTTAACGCCAGAATTGAGTCGCGCTTCACCAAGTAGAGCAGCAGCAGAGTTGCGATGAGTGGCGCATAGAGCCACATCCGAAAACGCCTCGTGCGGATGGCCACAAGGTTTGCGGCCAAAACCATCAGAAGAACGCCCGCCACAACCACCATCGTTACAAACCAGGTGGTGCCGAAGTAGAGGGAACAGTCGGAGATGCTCTTCGTCTCCAGCAGCAGAAAACCCAGCCCCAGAAACAGAAAATGGCCGTCGTTCACGCCGAACCCTCGACCTCGCAGTATCACTACCGCGGGTATCGTGATCGCCAGCAGAATTCCAATCACAATCAGGTAATCGGCCGGTATGGTTTTGCGAGAAAGGTACAGAAAGGGCCAATCGTCCGTCGGAGCGACCGCATCGGATAAATCATCGCCTGTGGGCAGGACTGTGCGCACGAACCGGCCATATTGCTGCGGTGGCTCGGCGTGCGGACCACGAAAGGCGGAGATCACCACCTGTCCCTGGCTTTCATAAACGACGGGCATCTGACCCGTCGCCACTTGAACCATACGCACCAACTTGCGGGCAAGCCACTCGTGCCCAGCCATGAAGGAAAGGGACAATACTCCATTGCCATTGAGCAACCGGAAGGCTGACTGCATGCTCTGCACTGTGTAAATGTAACCGTCTAAGCGGATATTGGTCATCGAGCTAAACAGAGTTTGAGAGTCCAGAAAGCTGAAGACCACCATGTCGTATCCGCCGCTGGAACGTCGCAGAAAAGCCCGGGCATCGTCGACGTGGACCTGGACCTTCGGACTCTCGTAGATCCCCGAAGCATTGAATCGATCAGACAGCCTTACTAACATTGGATCGATTTCGACCGCATCCACGTGTTCGGCTCCGTTCAGCACGGCAATCTCTGTATCCGTCCCCCCTCCCGCACCTAACATAAGTACCCGGCGGTGGACCGGAGCCAACGCATAAGGCAGATCGTATTGCATACGCGCGTCGACAATCTCGGCCCGTTTCTGCGCAGAGTACCGGTTCAGGTCGAACGTGCCGTCGAACTGAAGAAAATAGTGATTCACCCGCACATTGTAGATAGGCGGGTCCGGCACCGTGCGCAGCTCCGGAGGGGGCTCTCGCACGGGATTCCTTTGCGGGTCGGTCACGATGATGCAATAGTATGGTGACCAGATTGCCGTCGAAGTGACCGAAAAATAGACCCCAGCCATCGTCAGAACCAGCATCGGAATTGCCTGCAACCACTTTCCTCGTGGAAGAAGCAGAACAATTGCCAAAGCAACGAACCCGATTCCCAGCGTCGGCGAAAAGTATTTCAACGAGAAAATCCCGAAACACAGTGTCCCCGCAAGGCTGCCGCCCAGATCCCAGGAGTAAGCCATTAACGGTGGCAGAGCTTCAAACAGCGATCCGATCCGCTGACCCAGAGGTACGAACACGATTGCGTTGCTGAGGAAGATGCCCACCAGGCATAGGTATCGGACTAGTTGAGGAGTGGGTGTGTAGAATCTGCTCTCCGCCGCAGTGGTCGGCATCGTGACGAAATGAGCGATCAGCAGCCATGCAACATTGGTCAGCAGCAGAACTGGTAACCATCCAAAAAGCGACTTCCTCGTCTTCCCAATAATTGCTCCTACGCCCAGCCCGAGGAAAGAACTGATCAACATCAGGTTGGCGTAATAGGCGATGAGTCTTACCACGGCAGGCGCCCAGCGGATGACTATCAATTCGAGAAAGAGAGCGAGGAACGACAGACAGAACAGCTCCATCCCACGCCTCCGGCTGACACCCAAATCCGTCACTTCGGATGACGAGGACAGAATTGGGGATTCGGTCGATACCATGCAAGCTTCTCCTTCGAAATGCCAGGACGCAGATCAGAATGTGCATGAATTGTACTGGATGAGAACGAAATCTTTTTCGGCGGTCACCTCTGTCCGGCCCTCGTAACAGAGCGGACCGCCGTCGCTCACGCAATCGGCAGCGTGAACACGAACGTGCTGCCATGGCCGAGTTCGCTTTCGGCGTGGATGGTGCCGCCATGCGCCCGCATGATGTGCTTGGCGATAGCCAATCCCAGGCCAGTCCCGCCCGACTCGCGCGAACGGGCTTTATCTACCCGGTAGAAGCGCTCGAATAGCCGCGGCAAGTGCTCCGAGGAAATCCCGGCGCCGAAATCCTGGACGTAGAATTCGATACCCCGTTGCGCCGAGCGGGCGCCCAACACAATGCGACCTCCCGCACGTCCATATTTCATGGCGTTATCGATCAGATTGGAAAACACCTGGTGGATGGCCTCGCGGTCGGCAAGCACTGGCGGCAAAGACTCAGCATTGCCCTCATCGTGAATCTGCAGCTCCACCCCCTGTCCGCGAGCGATCTCCCGAAAACTTTCTTCCGCGTCGTGCAGCAGCTCAATCGGGGGCACGGGCTCGGTCTCGAAGCGAGTCTCGCCCGATTCAACCCGCGCCAACGTCAAGAGGTCTTCAGTCAGGCGAGACATGCGGGCAGCGTTCTTTCGAATAATCTCGAGAAACTCGCGCGTGGGCGAGCCGTTGTCGGTGGCGCCGTCGAGCAGCGTTTCCGCGTAACCCTGAATCGAAGTGAGCGGCGTGCGCAGTTCATGCGATACATTGGCGATGAAATCCCGCCGGGTTTTTTCCACGCGCTCGGTTTCGGTGAGATCACGAAGCACGGCGACCACTCCGCCATCCGGCAAAGGCGCAGCGGTGACGTCATACGCCCGGCCAGGAACGATCGAAGTTGCACGGGCCGTCTTGACCTCTTTCGAAGTCGTTGCGGCTTTCACGGTCGACAGAAAATCAGGATCGCGAATGGTCTCGACCACCGGCGCATTCAGTCGTGTGCGTTGCGGAACCAGGCGGTCCATCGGCTGATTCGCCCACTGCACCAGGCCATCGGCGCTGACGGCAACCACGGCATCCTGCATGCTGTTGAGTAGAGTCTCGAGCTGGCGCTGGCTGGAACGGACCGCGGCAAAACTGCGCTCCACCTGACTCGCAGTTCGGTCGATGGCAGCGGCAACACGGCCGATTTCGTCGAGCGGAGAGTCGTCAACGCGGGCCCGCAGATCTCCTCGCTCGATCCGCGCGGCGACGTCGACGATGTGCTCCAGCCGTCGCGAAGTCCACACAGACGCTACAGCCGCCACGATGAGCGCGATCAGAAATGCGATCGCCGAGCCCCACAGCAGGCGCCGACGCACTTCCGCCTGCACGGCTTCGACATCCGACAGCGGATAGGCAAGTCGCACCGCGCCGCCCTGAATGGGAGCCGCTACGTAGAGGAATGGAATTCCAAGCGTCGCGCTACGGCGCTCGTTCGAACTCTCCCGGCCCGAAAGAGCCGCAGCAAACTCGGGCCGCTGGGCATGATTTTCCATGGTGGAAGGATCCGCTTCGGAGTCGGCAAGCACTTTGCCGGAAGCATCGATGACCGTGGCACGGGCGCCTGCGGCCTGACCCTCCTGCGCCGCGATCTCCGCCAGTGAATGCGAGCGGTCGGTTTCCACGCGATGCGCGAACAACAGCGTTTTCTGCACGAGGTTGCGCTCGATCTCGGCGCGCAGCGAGGCTTGCCAGGCGCCACCCAGCATCATGTCAAGGATGCCTGCGCAGGTGGCGATCACGATGAGAAAGACCGCGAGGAGCTTGAAGAAGATGCGGTTCTTCATCGCGGATTCACCAGTTCGAAGGCGGGATAGCTGTTCGCCAGTGAAGTAAAAGCCTCAGCCGGCGAGTCGGCAGGAACGGGGAAGTAACGCTGCACTTCCCGCCTGAAACGATCAAGATACGCCTTGAGTACCTCAAGCTGCTCGGGGCCGGAGAGCGGACGCAGGCGGAAGGTCTGCACGTGACGTCCCCGCTTCAGCGTCACTTCTCCTGCGGCTTCGGCGTTGCGCACCCACTGCGTCCGTCCGCGCGGAGCGACCAGATAGCGCCTGCCTTTCAGGTCGAGCAGATCAACCGGGGTCGAGTAAAGCTTGCCCGATTTTCGCCCGCGAACCTGCAGCAGGTGGTTGTAGGAAAAGCCGAGGCCAAGGCCGACGAGAAATCCGAATGCACGATTGAAGAGCCTTTCAATCGGGGACGGCTGGCGAAAAGCGGGAAGAGGCTCGGTCATAATTCTGTCGATGTTGTGAGCAGTGCTCACTTGGGCGACTCGAAACGGTAACCGGCGCCGCGAACGGTCTTGAGATAGCGAGGATTCTCCGGATCAGGCTCGATCTTTTCGCGAATGCGCCGCACATAAACGTCAACCGACCGCGGCGTGACGTAAGAAGTGTCGCGCCAAACGGAATCCAGCAGATGATCACGGCTGAACACGCGTCCCTTGTGGCGTGCGAAGTAGTCGAGCAGCCGAAACTCAGTTGCGGTGGTGGGAACCATCTGTCCGCGCACCATGAGCGTCATGGCCGAGGGATCGATCTCGATTTCGCCAACCTTTAACGGACTGGGCGGAAGCGGCCGCTCGAAACGGCGCAGCACGGCTTTCACGCGAGCCACCAGTTCGCGCGGACTAAAAGGCTTGGCAATGTAGTCGTCGGCGCCCAGCTCAAGGCCCAGAACTCGGTCGGCTTCGCTGCTTTTCGCGGTCAGAAAAATGACGGGAACAGAAGCCAGACCCGCCGTCTGCCGGATCGTTCGGCAGATCTCAAGGCCATCCTTGCCGGGAACCATGATGTCGAGGACAAACAGCGCAGGCCGCTGGCGCTCGGCGTCGGAAAGCACGTTCGCACCGGTGGGATAGACGCGCACGGCGAAGCCTTCATTTTCCAGATGATGCCGGACCAGACGCGAAATGTCCGGATCGTCTTCCACCACGAAGATGCTGGGTTTCACGCCAACATTGTAACCAAGCCGGCAGCGAGTACCTAGTACGGAGTACCCTGTTGCGAGCGCGAGGGGGCGATTTTCATCGGATGTTAACAATATTGCCAGTGCCGGGACCGGATGTTCATACTTGAATCAACTGATTGACTAGCAACGCCAGAAATGGTCTGATGATCCCAGTCGATAGGGTCAGGAGAGTGGGATGTCATTTGAAGAGGCACTGATGCTAGCGTCGCGTGATGAGGGATTTAAAGCCACCGTTTATGCCATGAACACCCTTCTCATCCAAAAAGGCGTTTACACACAAGGCGAATTCCAGACGCTTTTTGTGGAGTGGGTAGAAAGGGAGCAACGCCGCAAAGTGCCGGAAACAGGTCGCCCTCAAGCTTCTAGTGCGTACTCCGCTTAGTTCCATAGGCTGGATGCTCGCAGTCCGGCTTCTTCCCGCAGTGAATTCCGATGTCACACGCCCGGCACTCGCACCGACAGGCCGGTGCAGGTTTAGGCTCTTTGGGTGATTTTCTCTTCTGTGCCATCGGGGGCCGTCCTCCAAGCTGCACAAGAATCGGTCATCGCTACACTGCCATGAAAGCGCGGGGCGAGCAAACCGGGAAGCCTGCTAGCTGTTGAAAATCTTTGAAACTTCGTATTTTCTTGTGGACTGGCAAGGGAAACAAACGGCGAAAACAATCGATTAGCCCTGGAGATGGCGTTCCCTGTTATTTGATCGTGAAGGCCAGCGTCAGCAGCGTCTTCTGCTCGACCTCATGCGCCTTGGCGCTGCCCGTCGCCGGGCTCGGGCTCGAGCTTCGCTTCACCGTCAGCACGGGGCGCTCTCCGGCGATGCGCTTCAGGCGCGGCAGCATATTGAACATCGCTCCCATGTTCGCCGGTTCTTCCTGTACCCAGACAATGTCGGCGTGCCCGCCATGACGCTCGAATTCGGCAGTGACTTCCTGCTCAGGAAAGGGATAGAGCTGTTCCAGAAACACGATCGCCGTGCTCGTGTCTTTTCTCTTCTTGCGTTCGGCCTGGAGTTCGTGCCCGATCTTTCCGGTGCAGATCAGAATGCGTTCGGCCTCGCCTACAGTCGTATCCGGAATGACATTCAGAAAACGCTTGTGCGTGAAGTCTTCGATGGGCGAACTTGCGTCGGGATGGCGCAACATGCTCTTCGGCGTGAAGACGATCAGCGGTTTGCGCCAGTGCCGCAGGGCTTGCCGACGAAGCAGGTGAAAATACTGCGCGGCATTGGACGGTTGCGCGATTTGAATGTTGTGCTTAGCCGCGAGCTGGATGAAGCGCTCGATGCGCGCGCTGGAGTGTTCCGGTCCCTGACCTTCATAGCCGTGCGGCAGAAGCATCACCAGGCCGGAGAGCAGGTTCCACTTCGCCTCTCCCGCGCTGATGAACTGGTCGATGATGGCTTGCGCAACGTTGACGAAGTCGCCAAACTGCGCTTCCCAGAGCACCAGCGACTCAGGATAGTCGCGGCTGTATCCGTATTCGAAGCCAAGCACGCCCGGCTCCGAGAGGGTTGAATTGTAGATCTCGCAGCGAGCCTGATCGGCGGCGATGTTTTCCAGTGGCACGTACTCGTTTTCGTTTTCCGTGTCGATGAGAACGGAATGGCGCTGATTGAAAGTGCCGCGGCGCGAGTCCTGGCCGCTGAAACGCACGTGAGTGCCGGATTTGACCAGGCTGCCAAAGGCGAGTCCCTCCGCCATCCCGTAGTCTACAGGTCGCTTGCCAGCGCCCATTTCTGCGCGCTGCTCAAGAAGCTTTTTCACCTTGGGATGAATGTGAAAATCGGCGGGATAGGTCGTAAGCCGCTCAGTTAATTCCGTCAATTCTGGCGCGGACAAGCCGGTCTCCACTTCATATTCAGGTTTGTACGGACCACCAAAATAGTTGTCCCAATACTTGGGAAGGTCCCGCATCAGAGGCTTCCGCTTGATGCTTCCAGCATTTTTCTGCGCCGCTTCGAACTCTGCTCGAATCGCGGCGGCTTTTTCGGCAGCGTCCGTCGCGCCAATGTCGTCGGCATAAATCTCCCACAACGGCGGATGGTCTTTGATCTTCTTGTAGAGCAGCGGCTGCGTGATCGTGGGATCGTCGACCTCGCTGTGGCCGTGGCGGCGATATCCGATCAGATCGATCACGACGTCGGTGCCGAAGCGATAGCGATACTCGACTGCCATTCTCGCCACGCGAACTACCGCTTCAACATCTTCCCCATTCACGTGGAAGATCGGAATGGATTGCCGGCGTGCAATGCAGGCGGCAAAACGGGTTGAGTGCTCTTCCGTGTAACTGGTGGTAAATCCCAGAAGATTATTGACCACGATATGAATCGTGCCGCCGACTGTGTAGCCGGGAAGGTCGGCATAATTCATGGTCTCAGCGAGAATGCCTTGGCCCGCAAATGCCGCATCGCCATGCACCAGTAGCGGAAGGTATTTTTCGCGCCCACCTTCACCCGTGCGGTCCTGCTTGGCGCGAGTGCGCCCCACAGTCACGGGATCGACAGCCTCGAGATGGCTCGGGTTCGAAACCAAATGAATGTGAACCTTGCCGCCGCTTCGCGTCACATATTCACCCGTCGCGCCCATGTGATATTTCACGTCTCCCGAGCCCAGCACACTGCGCGGGTCGACGTCTTCGAATCCGGCAAAAAGTTCTTCGGGTGGACGTTTCGCGACATGCGCGATCACGTTCAGCCGGCCACGATGGCTCATGCCCATGACGAGTTCGATTGCGCCCAGACGCGAACCGCTGTCGAGTACTTCATCAACCAGCGGAATTAACGCGGTCACGCCCTCCAGCGAAAATCGCTTGCTGCCCAAATAGCGCTGCTGCATGACTTGCTCGAAAACATCGGCACGAGTCAGCAGGTCAAGAATCCGCACTCGGTCCTCGTCGGTAAGTTCGTATCCCTGCGTCGGCGATTCCATCCGCTCGTAAATCCAGCGACGACGCTCGGGCGCGTAGATGTGATTGATCTCGACGCCGATCGTGCTCGAGTAAATCTCCCGGGCTTCGCGCGCATACTCCCCATCGTGTTCGAGTTCAGGAGTCGGCCGCGGACGCAAAAATCCGAGCGGATCGAGATCGCCTTCGAGGTATCCCCATTGGCGGTAAGCGGCGAAAACCCCTTCGCGCTCCGGATTTGAGTTCGAGCCACGCGACCCGTTCCCTGAAAATGTTCCAACAGCAGTCGAGTCAGAGATGGCAGAGTTTCTGGTTGAGGTAGCCATAAGAATGCTCTACTAGCATAAAGGATGCGCCAGAGTGTGTGGGGATTCGAGAACCGAAACATTGCAGGCGGGTATGCTTGAAGAATACCCTTCGCGTGGCCTCGTCTCGAACCCGAGGCTCAGGCGGGGTGGTTGACGCGCGATTCCAGCGCTACCAAATCCAGTGACAGGAGCTTTCTGATGAAGTGCATCATTCTGCTTCTTTTGTTTAGTTCATTTGCCTTCGCCCAGCCCAAGGCCTTGTTCTACATGACGAACAGTACGGATTCCGTGAAATCATTTTCCGAGCATGCCGACAAGATCGACGTTCTCGTCCCCGCGTGGTATTGGGTCGACGGCAACGGCTTGGTCTGGGGAGGCCCGAATCCCGAGGTATTGCAAACCGCCGCCGCGCATCACGTTCCGGTGATGCCGATTGTCGCGCTTATGAACCAGGGCGATCTGCACAAGCTGTTCACCACTCCCGCTGCCCGCGAGGCCTTCATTGCCGCGCTTCTGAGCGAGTGTAAAAGGTTCGCATACACCGGCTTTCAGATCGACTTTGAAAGTGTGAACTGGACCGACCACGACTTGCTGTCGTCTTTGGTCGCGGACACCGCGACAGCGCTCCATAACCAAAAGCTCCAACTCACGATCGCGACCGTGCCCAACGCTCCCGGCTTTCCCGGCAAGAGCGATTATTCTCACTGGCTCTACGCGAATTGGCGCGGCGGCTACGATCTCAAGGCTCTCGCTCAGTCCGTCGATTTGATCTGCCTCATGACCTACGACCAGAACACTCGCTGGACACCTCCGGGCCCGGTTGCGGGATATCCCTGGACTGTGGCCAACGTCGAATACGCGCTGCAATTTGTGCCCAAAGAGAAATTGTCGATGGGCATTCCAATTTACGGCTATCACTGGTATGCAGGCAGTCCCGCCAACGACAAACCCAATCCAACCGCCGATTACGTCGGGCAGCGCGACATTGATCAGTATTTGGCCGCTTATCATCCGAGTGTGCAATGGGACCCGACCGATCGCACTGCCTGGTTTTATTTTTACCGCGATGATACGCGGGAGTGGGTTTTCTATACCGACAAGCGCAGTTTTGAGGAGCGGCTGAACCTCGTGCGCGAGCGCGGACTGGAAGGATTTTGCTCGTGGGTTCTCGGCCCCGAAGATCCCCAGATCTGGACGTTGTTGCCCGCGCACAAATAGTGCAAGGGATCTCTCGCGGACCGCGGTATTACCACTGTAGCGCTCGCGGACCGGCTGAATGCTGAGAGCTGAGGGCTGATGGCTGGTTTTATGGTCGGGACGGGCAGATTTGAACTTGAGCTGTCTTCGCGGCGTGAGCGAAGCGGGAGCCGCGAGGCGAAATCCTGAGCGTTGTTGGCGAAGGATCTTGGAAGGAAATGGTCAGGACGGGCAGATTTGAACTTGAGCTGTCTTCGCGGCGTGAGCGAAGCGGGAGCCGCGAGGCGAAATCCTGAGCGTTGTTTGCGAAGGATCTTGGAAGGAAATGGTCGGGACGGGCAGATTTGAACTGCCGACCCCTCGCACCCCAAGCGAGTGCTCTACCAGGCTGAGCCACGTCCCGACTGGAACGATTCCGCCGATTTTTCAGCGGAGGGGTTTAGAATAATTTTACACCACATGGCTAAGGGAATCCTCACTCCATGTCCCGCCAATTTTTTCCTACTCCCATCTCGACCTGCAGCGGCACAGCTAGTTCGTGCGCGTGCTCCATGTGCTGACGCACCAGCGCTTGCATGATTTCACTTTCGTTTTCCGGAACTTCGAACACGAGCTCATCGTGAACCTGTAACGTCATGCGCGACTTCAAGCCGCGGTCCTGCAAAGCTGCATCGATGCGAATCATCGCAATTTTGATCAGGTCCGCCGCCGTGCCTTGCAGCGGGGTATTCACGGCTGTGCGTTCGGCGAATCCACGCTGATTGGCGTTCTTGCTGTTGATGTCTGGGATGGGGCGCACGCGGCCGAACAACGTCTTCACCTTCAATTCGCGCCGCGCTTCTTCCAGAGTCCTGTCGATAAAGGTCCGCACGCCCTTGTACTTTTCAAAATAATTAGTGATGAACTGCTTCGCCTCTGCTGGCTCAATCCCGAGATTCTGCGACAGCCCGAACGGCGAAAGCCCATAGACAATGCCGAAATTCACGACCTTCGCCTGCCGGCGATGGTCGGCCGTGACCATGAGCGGCGGCACTCCGAATACCTGCGATGCGGTCAAAGTGTGAATGTCGTCGCCGCGCCGGTACGCCTCAACCAGCAGCGGATCGCGCGAGAAGTGCGCCAGCAGACGCAATTCGATCTGCGAATAGTCGGCAGTGAGGAGGACGCAGCCGGGATCGGCAATGAACGCCGCACGAATTCCGCGGCCTAATTCGGTGCGGATGGGAATGTTCTGCAGATTGGGATTGGCCGAACTCAGACGTCCCGTCGCGGTTCCGGTCTGCCCGAAGGTCGTGTGGACGCGCCCCGTCGCCGGATTGATGAGCGCCGGTAAGGCATCGACGTAAGTCGATTTCAGTTTCGTGAGCTGCCGGTAATCGAGCACCATGCGGGCAATCGGATAGTTTTCAGCCAGCTCTTCCAATACATCGACAGCTGTCGATATTGTCCGTCCCTTGCCGTATTTGACCGGCTTGGGAAGATTCAGCCGGTTGAAGAGCATATCGCCGAGCTGCTTCGGCGAGCCGACATTGAACTCCATTCCGGCAGCTTGATGAATTTCCTTTTCCTTCGCGGTAATTTCCCGCGCCAGTTCTATCGACATGCGCGCGAGCGCTTCGGTATCGATCTTCACCCCCGTAGCTTCCATCCGTGCGAGCACCGGCACGAGTGGAAGGTCGATTTCGTCATAGAGCTTCGTCAACTGCGCCTGTTCGACTTCGCTGCGCAACGCGCTTGTGAGCCGGCCTGTGATGTCGGCCGCCTCCGCCAGGTCACCCGATAGTTTGAGATTGAACCGTCGCAGCGCGACTTCACCGAGTTCATGCGACGAATAAGTCGGATCGAGCAGATACGAATACAGCATGGGATCATGCTGCACTCCGGCGAGCGCGATTCCCAGCGGAGCCAGCGCATGGATCGCCGCCTTGTAGTCGTGAACCGCCTTGGGAAGGTTGGGATCGCCGAGTGCGGAGCGCAGCTTTTCGCCGGCAGCGGAATCGTCGAGGCGCGCGCTCATTGCCGAACCCGCGATCGCCGAGACCGCGACGCGGCAGGTCGGTGCTGCCGAAGGCGCCGCCCCCATCTCTGATTCCGTCATCAACGAAAGCTGGAGATCGGTGCCCGCTGAGTGGTTCTCTTGATCGTCCTCGTCGTTTTCCGCCTCTTCCACAATTTCTTGCGACTCTTGTTTCTCAACCGCAACCGCGAGCGCGCCTTCACTCGAGAGCGCTCCGATTACGTTTTCCACGTCGGCCGCGGATTGCGCCTCGCGATAGTCCGCCTCGGTCACTTCGACGACGGGCAGAAGCTCTTTCAACAACGACGTAAATTCCAACTCAGTGAACAGACTGCGCAGGGAGTCGACATCTGGTTCGCCGACGTGCATCGCGTCGACATCTAGTTCGATCGGAACATTGGTATCGATGGTCGCCATGCTCTTGCTGAACAGAATCGCTTCGCGATTATTCTGCAACGACTCGCGATACGTCTTCTTCTCGACTTCCGCCGCGCGCTCCAGCGCCTGCTCGACGGTTCCAAAGCGCTTGATGATATCGACTGAACCTTTGTCGCCAATTCCTGGCGCGCCAGGAATATTGTCGATCGCGTCGCCGCGCAGCGCCATCACATCGACCACGCGCTCAGGAGGAACTCCGAGAATCTCTTCCACCTTCGCCGCATCACAGATCAGATTGTCTTTCGGCGGATTCAGGATGTGCACTGTGTCGTTGACCAGCTGCATCATGTCCTTGTCGCTGGAAACGACATAGACGGGATGAGCGGCATCAGCGGCCTTTCGTGCCAGCGTGCCGATCACATCGTCCGCCTCGAAGCGCGGAACTTCGAGGATCGGAATGCGATAAGCTTCGAGTGCCCGCCGGATGTAAGGCACCTGCTGCACGAGATCTTCCGGCATCGCCGCGCGATTGGCTTTGTAGCCCTTGTACTCGACTTCGGTGAAGGTCTGAGTTTTGATATCGAACTTGCGAATGCTGGTAACGGCATCGGCCTGATCATCGCGAAACGTGCGCCCCGCCGGATCAAACACCGCGGCCAGATATTGCGGAGAAAAATCGTCGCGCAGCTTGCGCAACATGTTCACGAAAACGTAAATGGCCGCGGTGGGCAGGCCTTTCTTCGTCGACATCGGCCGCTGCCGCGCCATGGCATGATAGGCGCGGAAAATAAACGACATGGTGTCGATCAGAAAAATCCGTTCCTGCATGCTGGGCGAAGACGTGCGGCCCTGAGCCGAAGAAGCAGACGACACGGGCGCAGCCTGCCGAATGGTCTTGATGTCTGCCGCATCGGCAGCTGGGATGGATTTCGCTTCCGCGGATTTCGTTCGTGAGGGCAACTACTTAGTTTAGCAGCCGGAAAGTCTCTAGAACTCGATTCGAAAGTCGGCCCGCACAACTTCCTTCGCCGTCTTTGAATTATCTTTGAATACCAAGTGATATTTGGCCGATTGCTCGAAGGTTGGAGGCAAGCGGAAGTTAATTTCCTGTTCCTCGGATCCATCTGCCGTCAACAACGCCTCCGCCGGACGCCCGCTCAGGAAGTTCACATACTGCTCCTCACTGAGTAACAGGAATTGAACCGCACCGGACTCGTCGGCTACTTCTTCTTCGCCTTGAGGAAATGCGCGATAACGTCCGTGCAGCTGCGGATTAAAAGCATGCGGGGGCAGATCAAATGGTTGATCGACAACGCGGGCCACTCGAAACGTCCGGTGGAGAAGCACCCTCGCCGTTCCCACCGGCGAAGGTCCCACGTGGTCGCTAGCTACGATCTGACGGGAAGACGGCTGGTCGGTTTCAGAATTGACAGGCGCGTCGGATTTGAGGAGCTCGCCTAGCGGTCCCCAAACTGGAACCGCTTGTTTCGCCTTCTCCTGTGCGCTATAGCTTGGTGGTTTGTCCGCAGTCTTTTGCTCGGGAGTGACGAACGCTGCAACTGTCACACGACGCAGATGTGTCCACGCCACCCACGAAACGACCAAAACTACACAGAGACCCATGACCGGCCCAAACCGAGTTTTCATCGTTGCCCTTCGCCCAATCATAGCGAGGCCGCGACTAGAGCTCTGTGACGGGAAATACGTGGCAGTTACTTTGGTATCCCGTACTCGGTATTGAAGTGAAGGCGAATCTCCCCACACGTTCCCTGTTCCGGCGAGTAGACCACGCAGGTGTCGAAAGGGCGCGAATATACGTGCAGGCTCACCGCACGTTGATCGAATTCGCGCTGATTCACCACGCGATGCACCGGATCGGCCGGGTCGACGGCACACGGCTCCGCAATGTTCATCTCGGCAATGTTTTTCGGCTCAAGCTTGCACCGGCCTGCAGCGACGTCCTCGTGCACGAGATGGAAATTCTCGACTTGCAATCGTCCCATGGGAACCGCCATCCAGCAGTTCTGACCGCGGTGGTTGTGCACGGAACTGGCCTGGCCAATCTCCCAGCAGATCGCCAGCAGCTCGTAGAGCGGCGTCCGGTCGATCAGGTTGCGCGTGTAGTGCTGACGATCCCACGTGAGATATGGAGCGAGTGATTGGGCACTGACCGGCTTTTCCTGCAGCAGGCGATGCACGGTTTTGATCTCGGTGAAAGCCGGCTCGGGCAGCTGGCGCAGCCCTTGCACAAGATCATCAATCGAGACGGTTTTCACGGCAGTAATCATGATCGGATTCCGGTTCGAGTATAGCGCGACGTCACCACAGCGCGACCCACATGATTCTAGAGCTTTGCATTCAGCCGGGCGCGCCTTATGCCGGCCGCCAAGCCGCGCTTTACCGCCCGCGCATAGCCGGATTTGTCGGCTGCAGCCATGGTCGCGGCGGCAATTCCTCCCGGCGTCGCAGCCTCGTGCAAAAGCTCATCGAGCCCTAACCCGCTCTCGCGCCAATACAGGATGCCATCGCTCAGCGCGTGAGCGGCCGCGATCAAAGCCGTCTTGCGATCCAATCCCGCGTTCTCTGCGGCCTTCGCTAGAGTCGCGAGCGCATGATATCCGTGGCTGGGCGAGTGCGCTGCCGTGATCACGTCCATCTGGCGCTCTGCGATTTCCAGAACTGGCCCGACGTGTTCGAACAATTGGCGCACCTGAATCCGCTCCGCCTTCGTAACCGTGCGATCGAAACTGACGGACGTCAGACCTCTTCGCACACGGCACACGGGACTCGGCATGGCTCTCACCCAATGAACCGTCCCGAGCCACGCGCGCAGACTTTTCAGCGGAACTCCAGCAGCCAGGCTCATCGAAAGCCGCGGCGGCCTTTCCGCAGAAGCCCTCACTTCGGCTAGCATCTGCTTCACCGACGCAGGCCGCACCGCGACAATCAGCATGGCAGCATTCTGGATCGCGGATTTCAGATCTTGAGCAATTTCCACGCGTGATTCGCGGCGCAGTGCGCGCAGCTTTTCCGGATGGCGATCGTAAATGATAATCCGCCGGTCATCTTCGGCCAGCCGCAAGCCCGCGGCGAGCGCGCCGGTAATACGTCCTCCGCCAAGAAAGACAGTAGCTTTCATTATCCTCTCGTCCCATACCGATAAACCCAACTTCTTCTCCCCGGATGAACGCCGATCAACACGGATGAAAATTCGTTTTCAGCAACTCCGTGCAACGCCGCGTGAATCCGTAGCAATAGAAGTTACCGGCTCGCCAACCCTCCCGCGGTTTCGCCGCCATCGAGCGTGTACACATGGCCGGTCGCAAACGCCGCATCATCAGAGGCCAGATATGCGAACAGCCCAGCCACCTCTTCTGGCGTTGCATGTCTCCCCAACGGAATTTTCTTATTCACTTCGTCGAGCATGGCATCGGAATACTCAGCGCGCTGCATCGGCGTCAGCACGTAACCTGGAGCGACGGCGCACACGCGCACTTTCGGTGCCAGTTCTAGCGCCATCGAACGCGTCAATTCGATCACCCCCGCCTTGGTCGCGTTGTAATCGGCGTAGTAGGGATATCCCAACATGCCATTGGTCGATGCGGTCTGCAGAATCACTCCCCTGCCCGCCTCAGTCGAAAAACGTTCCCACATGTGCCGCGCCGCGGTTTGCGCGACGTAAAAAACGCCAGTCAGGTTCACCGCGATCACGCGATCCCACTCCTCCGGCATAATGTCGAGAAATTTGTGGCGGATGCTGATGCCCGCATTGTTGACGAGCACATCGACGCCATCCATGATCCGGATCGCCTCGGCAAACGCGGCTTCTACTTGCATGAGGTCGGTCACGTCAGCAATGATCGCTTCGCCCAGCGCCGGCAATTCCTGCTTGATGTGCTCGCAGGCTTTTTCGTCGCGATCGAGCACGCATACGCGAGAGCCTTCCGCAAGAAAGCGCGCGGCCGTTGCAGCGCCGATGCCGCTCGCGCCGCCCGTAATCAACACTCGTTTGTCTTTCAGTCCTCGCATGAAAGCTCCTCAACTGGCAATGAACTATGAGCCGTGAGCAATGAGCCGCTGGTTGCCCCACCCGGAGCCTGTCCTGAGCGAAGTCGAAGGACGGTTTTCGTGGGGTGGAATTTTCGACAACAATGGCTGCTGCTCACCCTCGCTGTAATTTTGTGAGGCGCCGCGCAGCTTCGTCCAGCGTTTCCGGTTTCTTGCAGAAGGCGAAACGCACCTGTTGCGCTCCATCCCGCGGATCGCGATAGAAGCTTGATCCGGGTACGCACGCCACACCGATTTTCTGCACCAGATATTCGGCGAAAGCCACATCGTCTTTAAATCCGAACGCCAAAATGTCGGTCATCACGTAATACGCGCCGCGTGGGCGAAAACACTTGAAGCCCGCCGTGGCAAGTGCGGGAATCAGATGATCGCGGCGGACGCGGTATCCCTCGGCCAGTTTGGCGTAGTACTCAGGCGGTAAGCTCAGCGCTGCTGCGCCGGCTTCCTGCAACGGGGCGGGCGCGCCGACGGTGAGGAAATCGTGCACCTTGCGGATAGCGTTGGTGATCTTTTCCGGCGCAACCGCCCAGCCCACGCGCCATCCCGTCACGCTGTAAGTTTTCGACATGCTGTTGATAGTGACGGTTCGCTCGCGCATGCCGTCGAGCGACGCCATGGAAACATGTTCTGTCCCATCGTAGATGATGTGCTCGTAAATCTCATCGGTGATGGCGAGCACGTCGAATTCGAGGCAGAGATCGCGAATCAGTTCGAGTTCGGCTCGCGTGAAAACTTTGCCGGTAGGATTATTCGGCGTGTTCAGGATGATCGCCTTCGTGTGCCGATGAAATGCTCGTCGCAATTCTTTTTCGTCGAAACTCCACTCGCCGTGGTCGTCCTGCAGCGGATGCAGCTTCACGAACTTTGGTTTCGCCCCGCTTAGCACCGCATCGGGCCCGTAATTCTCATAAAACGGTTCGAAGATCACGACCTCGTCGCCGGCGTTGCAGACGGCCAGCAGGGTTGAGATCATCGCTTCGGTCGATCCGCAGCAGACGGTGACTTCTTTTTCCGGATCGACTTCGATTCCTTGCCACACCTTCATCTGCCTCGCGATTGCATTGCGCAGATTCTTCGCGCCCCAGGTGATCGCGTACTGATTGATGTCCGCTGCGACGGCTTGCTGCGCAGCTTGCTTGATTTCGGCGGGGGCGGGGAAATCCGGGAATCCCTGCGCGAGATTCACTGCGCCGTAGAGCATGGCCTGGCGCGTCATCTCGCGAATCACCGACTCGGTGAAACGCTCGACCTTATCGCTGAGAAAGTGCTTGGAGGCGGCGGAAGTCACATCGGCCATGGTAGCCAGACTAGCACAGCGGTTGCGCCGATCCGAAACTCCGTCACCGTTAAGGCAAGTCGCCTATGGATGTGTCGGAGAATTCTGTTGGCGAGTCCGGCTTGGGATCAGGGCCAGGGCGAACTTGTGAAACACAAAACCTCCGTGTGCAACGTTGGTATCCGGATTCTTTGGATCGTATAGGACGAGCACAGCGTTGTCGTTCGGACGTCCCCACAACGGGCCATGTCCCCCGCGTCTTTCCCCCGGGGGAGCGAAGAATTGGTAGGTGATACCACGACGAAAAAATCCTGGATCCACCGTGAGAGGTAGCCAATCGCGTAGGCGCTGGACCTTAAACGCCATCGCTCCTGAAACCACCTGACACTCACCAGCAACACGGCCAGGCCCGCGCCGCAGATAAGTTCCGCTTCATAGCCTCCGATCTCTAACTCTGAACTTGATCTGCCAACCAGTGGCGAAAAGGCCATCAGGTAGAACGCAAGCCCCGCAAGTACCGTACATGTCCGCAATTCCACCAAGTGCTGGACGCCTACGGCGACAATTAGCTCCTGATCGTATCCTTGAAACGCGAGCGGCGTTCCTTCGATAACGATTGGATGTTCCAGTTCGGCATGGTCCTCGCGCGCGGGGACAGGAAGCGCGAGGGCTCCGCGTAGGCGACGGAACACGATCAATCCACCGAGCGTCAGCGCGAGAGACGCGCAAGCAGCCGGAATCAGGACGATACGCAGATCGATCGCGATTACGGAAATCGCGGCGACAACAACATAGACCACGCCGACTGTAACAGCCGTCGTCCGGAAACTTGAAATCATTTTCTTTGGGAGAGCTCTACCTCTTCACCGCAATTCCCAACTCCCGCAACTGCCGCTCACTCACCGGCGTGGGCGCGTCGCACATCAGATCGACGGCACGCGCGGTCTTAGGGAACGGAATCACTTCGCGCAGGCTCTCGGCTCCAGCGAGAATCATGACGATGCGGTCGAGTCCGAGCGCGATGCCTCCGTGCGGAGGCGTGCCGTATTCGAGCGCTTCCAGGAAAAATCCGAAGCGCGATCTCGCTTCCTCTTCGGTCATCCCCAGCGCGCGGAAAATCTTGTGCTGAATGTCCTCGCGGTGAATACGGATCGATCCCGAGCCCAACTCCGTGCCGTTCAGCACCACGTCATACGCGAGCGCTCGCACGGCGCTGAGCGGCGACTGGGGATCATTCACCGACTCGACGCCCTGCCCCAATAACTTCATATCTTCTTCATGCGGCGACGTGAAGGGATGATGCGCCGCCATCCATTGCTTCTCGCCCTCGTCCCACTCGAACATGGGGAAGTTCGTGACCCACAGAAAACGAAAATCGCCACGCTGGAAACACTGGTGCCGCTCGACATATTTTTGCGCCAACGCGAGACGCAGCAAGCCGGCCGACGCGTAGATCGCGAGTTCGGCGGGCGTGACTTTGCGATGCGCGGGCATCGCCGTCTGCGGGCCGGCCTGCGCCGATCCGGCGACGAGCACGATCAGATCGCGATCTTCTGCGCCAGTCTTTTTCGTGATCCCAGCCGCAGCATCTGGGAACTTGTTCGCAATGCGTTTGAAATCTTCAAAAATCTTTGCGCCGCCCTTGGAGTGGAACATCGGCTTGATATCGTCGCGTTCTTTGCGCGACAGCTCGCCGACTTTCGGTGTGCGAATCGCGATCACCGGCAAATTCGCGTTGATCGCGAGTTCCTGCAGATTCTCCGGCGAAAAACAGTCGCGCACATCAGTAAACGGCGGCAGACGGAGATCGGGCTTGTCGATCCCGTAAAGCCGAATCGCTTCGTCGTAATCCACGCGCGGGAACGGAGTCTTGATTTCGTGGCCTGCCGCCTGGAATGCCGCGGTCAGAAAACCTTCGACGACTTCCCACACGCGCTCCGCCTGCGGGAACGACATCTCCAGATCGATCTGCGTGAATTCTGGCTGGCGGTCGGCGCGCAAGTCTTCGTCGCGGAAGCAGCGCACGATCTGAAAATACTTGTCGAATCCCGAGATCATCAGAATCTGCTTGAACAGCTGCGGCGATTGCGGCAGGGCATAGAACGTCCCCGGCTGCACGCGGCTCGGCACGAGGTAATCGCGCGCACCCTCTGG
>JASHQK010000302.1 GCA_030039195.1 Candidatus Sulfotelmatobacter sp. | reverse complement strand
AAGATAGTGGATCCGGCAGTTGTGCGCTGTCAAGAAAAACGACAGGTCAACAGACATTATGCGCAGAACACGGCATAGTTGCTCGCGGTTCTCTAAGACTTACAACGACTTTGGGTAGAACTGGCTCGACCGCCGGGGGTGACCGGAGTCAGCATGCCATTTGGCACGCGCCCCCTCAGCAGCCACCTCAAGCAGGCCGAGCCATCCCGAGACTAGTCGGGTGCGGCGTGCCGGTCGCTGCTCGTGAGCAAAGACACCGGTGTGGGTGCGTTTCCCGCGAATTTCGAGACGTTATTTCCGAGCAGGAAATCTCAACGGACAACCATTACGATGCCCCGGAACGTAGCCATCGTAGGACCAGAAGTCCAAGGTCGAGCAGCTGAAGTTTACCTTGTCCGGATTTCGTAACAAAAGTTGCGATGAGGTAACCACGTTCGCGACCTTATTAGCCCGTCTGTATTCGCGAGCCTCAATCAAAAACGTGCGAAAAAATGCTAGTTGCAAATTCGGCCATTGCGAGTATCATGCAACATTTCTAGTGCAACTACCCAATTTTTATTAGAAGGAGGAAACTCGCGAGAGTCGCGCGAATATTGCTATGGTCTGTACGCGGTGCGGATCCGGTGGCCGGTCAGCTTTTAGTGGCGAGGTTGCGATCCAATTTGCCAAAAGCAGGGGTTCACGCCGTTCAATGTTGTGGGTGTTCCCTGAGGTTACGGTTTGTCTGCAGTGCGGTTTTGCAGACTTCGCAATTCCCGAGCGAGAGAGGAAAGTTCTGGCTAGTGGAATTGCTGTGGAGGGAGCGCTTATCTCTGACCTTGAGGGCGAGAAGCGAAAGACAGTAGGTAGTGGTTCTGCTGTCTGTAAGAAAACCGGACCTTGAGGGAAGGGCCTGAATTCGAAGACCGACACCGCTTCCTGATTAAACCGCAGCGAAGGGGTGCTCTAATCGGACTCGCTGCAGGGTGGACTCGCGAGAACGCTAACGAAGGTTTCGTTCGACATGACACGCTCGATAGCGGGGAGAAGCTCGACTGCGGCTTGAGATTTCAATACGTAGCCTCGTGCACCTGTGCGTAAAGCTTCTTCCACAATTTCCGGGTCTCGACTCTCACTCACAAAGCATATCTTGGCTTGTGGCGACAGTTCCCGGATTTTGTGAGCGGCTTCGATGCCGTTCAATTCTGGTAGGCCGATGTCCAGCAGAATCAGATGCGGTTGTAGTTCCTGAGTCTTCAGTATTGCCTCAATTCCGGTAGAGACAACGCCCACAATCTGAAAGTGGTCGTTCGATTGAAGCGCCGAGCAGAGAAAATCACGCCATGGACCGTAATCATCGACCACCAACACACGAATCAACGATGCGTTCACAAGCGTCCCTCAAATTTTGGAAAAACGTTTGGTCAGCGAATCATCTTCGGAGCAATGCCATTTTTCCGTGATCTAAATCACACGCCCAGTCTGGCTTGCAGACATTTCTTGAACCTGCACTCAAACAGGCAGCACGCGGGAGGCCAATTCAATTCTACGATGCCGTCCCTTAAGTCCTTTGTTCCAATTAACTTCCGATTTCGTTGGTGATGCGTGAGGCACGCAGGCGTGACCGATTTTCACCAGGAGTGGTGATTTTCGGCCAGAGTGCCTTAATCCGCCATTTGGCGAGACTCAGCTTGAGGAGGTCGAGAACTGCAATCGACGATAAAGAGGAATGAGCAGAAAGGGCAGCGTGCACTATTTCGATTCAGTGGAAGTCCGACAGGTGCCGTAGCTCAGCGGTCACCAATACTGGCTCTTCACTTTCTTGCTGGATATTTCCGGAGTAGCTTAGTCACGGCTTTGTCGGCGAGTTCCAGAGACTTGTTTTTCTTTTCCAAATCGAGCTTCTGCTTGACCGAGCCGGCCCATACGATTCTGTTATTTGCGCGATCTACGAATGTGAGGATCAGCGTGCCTTCGAGAACCCAGATTCCAGCTGACGAAGGCCCACTCATGCCTGCCCACATAGTTGCGTTTAGGGTCGGCGGAGGACCGCCGTAGGTTGGGCTGTAAGGAGTGGCGGCTTCCCCTGAGAAGCCGTAGTCCACTCTGCCGGAGGGTGTCAGAACCAAATCGGCATCGTGCTCAACTCTAGTTAAGCCCTTGCTCCGTAACTCTAGTTCAACGCGAGCGACAACTGACTCAAACAAGACAGGCCTGGTAGGAGGCATGGCGGGTTCCGACCAGCTGTAGCTCTTGAATTTAGAGAAATCCGTGCCCTTGTCGTAACCGACCTTCACCTTCTGCGCAAGGGTTACCGTCGTTGCCGATGAAACGAGTGCAAGCAACACAAGGTGCGCTATGGATTTCACGTGTCCTCCAACGTTGGGCTGCTGCCAAATGTAATGAAGCCCTAAGGTGAAAGGAAACTGTCAGCGATGACAGCAATAATCCCAGTCTTGCCGCTGGGCTTCGTGTGCGAGCAGGGCTTGCTTCGGCTCACTGGACTGTCACAACACACAGTTCTAAACTTCTGTTCCATATAGATAATGCGGCTGTGGCAAATGAAGGCGTGAAGTCGATAAATGCTCCAACGGTCTACAGCGGAGTGGCCGTAACCCTTGAACTAGAGGCTTCTCTATGGCGCTGTGGCAGGTGTAGCTCGTTCATCGCGATCTATACCCGAAATTCAATTGTGGCGCCAATTTGTCCGGTCTGTGTGGATTCCACGATCGAGTATTGCGGAACCTTGCCCCGCATTCTTAGCGTGCAGGTCGCAGATGCATAGCAGCGACGTTGGCTGACAGCTTTTCCTTCGCTACTGACTTGGTCGCTATGGTGCGGGCCATGCACCATTCTTATTCTGCCGGTGAATCAGCAGCTTGATCCCACCGCTCGTTCACATGTTGCCAGGTTTTATCCGGGTTATATCTCTCCATACTGCTGACAATCTCGCGAGAGTTCGGACCCAGATCCTTTTCGTACACGATACCGTCATAGCTGACCATGAATGTCTTAACGCCTGTGACGCGGTATTCGGCGGGGACCGCCAC
>JASHQK010000301.1 GCA_030039195.1 Candidatus Sulfotelmatobacter sp. | reverse complement strand
GCTCAGGGTGACAACGCTTTAGGTCTTGCTGGCAACTGGGTACTGGCAGCTGGCAACTTTTTTTGTTCTACATTCCCGGCAGCTTCATCCCTGCCAGCCGGCGCGCAAAGCTGGCTTTGCCCATCTGCTTGAACATTTTTTTCATCTGCGCGTACTGGCGGAGCAGATTGTTCACTTCCTGAATCGTGGTTCCCGATCCCCGGGCGATGCGCTTGCGCCGGCTGCCGTTGATCACTTCATGATGCGTGCGTTCATACGAAGTCATCGAGTTGATGATCGCCTCCACGCGGTTGATCTGTTTCTCGTCGACGCGGTCGGCGGCTTTCTGTAATCCCGAGAATGGCCCGATCGAGGGCATCATGCCCATCAGGTTTTTGATCGATCCCATCTTCTTGACCGAGCGCAACTGATCGCGGAAATCCTCGAGCGAGAAGCCGTCGCCCGACAACGCTTTCGAAGCCATCTCGGCGGCCTTCTTCTTGTCGATCTGCTGCTCGGCGCGCTCGATCAGCGACAGGATGTCGCCCATGCCCAGAATCCGCGAAACGATGCGGTCGGGATGGAAGGGTTCGAGCGCGTCATATTTTTCGCCCACGCCGATGAACTTGATCGGCTGGCCGGTGACTTGCCGTATCGAAAGCGCTGCGCCGCCGCGCGCGTCTCCATCCATTTTCGTGAGCACCACGCCGGTGAGCGTCAGCTTTTTGTGGAACTCGTCGGCGGAGTTGACCGCATCCTGTCCGGTCATGGCGTCGGCGACGAATAGGATCTCCGAAGGATTCAGCAGCTTTTTCAGCGACTGCATCTCGTCCATGAGTTGCTCGTCGATATGCAAGCGGCCGGCGGTATCGACGATCAGAACGTCGCAGCCCGAAACGACCGCTTCGCGCTTGGCTTCTTTGACCAGGCGTTCGACCGTTGCGGTATTCGATTCCGTGACTTCGCCTTCGTAGATGTTGGTCTTCACGGCCTGCGCGACGACTTTCAACTGCTCGCGCGCAGCGGGACGATATACGTCGACTGAGACCAGCAACGGACGATGTCCGCCTTGCTTGAACCAGTGCGCCAGCTTGCCAGATGTGGTCGTTTTGCCGGAACCTTGCAGTCCGGCCATCAGCACGACCGTTGGCGGCTGCGAGGCGAACTTCACGCGCGCGGTGTCGGAGCCCAGAAGCGCGACCAGTTCGTCGCGGACGATCTTGATAACCTGCTCGCCGGGCGAAAGCGCGGTCATGACTTCCTGGCCGACGGCTTTGGCGCGGATCTGATCGATCAGCTGCTTGACGACCTTGAAGTTGACGTCGGCTTCGAGCAGCGCCAGACGAATTTCGCGCAGCGCCTCGTCGATGTTTTCCTCCGTCAGCTTGGCCTGTCCACGGAGCGATTTGAACGCGCGCTGTAGTTTTTCCTGAAGATTCTCGAACATAAGGGATGGTCTATTTTAGCGAAGATCGGGGAAAGGGTCAGGAGCCAGGGGTCAGAAGTCAGAAGTCCTCCGCACGAGTTTCCCGGTTGGCGTTACAGGTAGCGGAGCCACCACCACTCTTCGTGCTGGCGTTTGAATTCCATGAAGACTTTGCAGGGGACGTAGAGCAGCACGACCGCGAGGGCCCACATCGCGTAAATGAACCCCAAGCCGTGGCCGTAGGATGGCGGCGGCAATTGGAACATGAATGCTCCATGCATGAGCCAGAGTACCGGCTGATGTAGAACGAAACCCACCCCGACCGCAAGGCTATGAATCAGGAACAGGTGCAGCACGTAATAGAACAAGGGGACTCGACCGAAAACCCGCAGAAAACGAGCCGCTCCGCGATGGGCATCGAGCGTATCAAGCCAAGCCAGGAGCATGAGAGAGGGTCCGAGCGTCATCAGCAGGAATTGCAGAGAGGGAGGAAATTTCAAAGTGTCGAAAAACGAAATTATGGTCAGGCTTAGAGTGGGCTCCAGGCGCCACCCGCCGGCGGCATCTCCCGCCCACGGCTCAAGGGAGCGATGGCCGTTGCCATATAAATGAAAGATTCGCAAGACGAGGAAAGAAGTTGTTAAGGCCGCGCCCAGCGTGAATACGGACTTCCTCCAATTGCCGCGCGTCAGAAGGGCGCCGAAGGCATAGCCGGCGGCCATGACTCCGATCCAGGGGATGAGAGGGAAAGCGACGAGCAATATGGTCCTGTCGGGCAGAATCCAGGCGAAGCCGTGAGTATGGAGCACACGCCAGAGATCGGCGAATCTGCCTAAGGACCTGGGCTTGACCCAGTCGAATAGGTTGTGCATCACGATCATTCCCACGCCTGAGATCGCGATCCAGCGCAGTGGCAGACGTACGATGATCGCCATGGCCACCATGGAAAATCCCAAGGCCCAGAGCACTTCGCCAAACCAGAAGTGAAAGACAAACGTCCAAGCGTAGGAGACGACGGTCAAGCTCAGCAATACGAGCCAAAGGCCGCGCGTCCAATAGAAACGCGAAATCTCGCCGACGGATTTCCCACGCGACAATGACAAGTATCCTCCCGTGCCGGCGAGAAGAAAGAAAACAGGAGCGCAAAAGTGAGTGATGAAACGGGTAAAGAATAGCGGGCCGGAGGTGTGGGCCAGATCTTCGGGAGAGAATCCGCGGGTGGAGAAATAGTCGCGGGTATGGTCGAGCGCCATCAGGACCATGACGATGCCCCGCAGCAGATCGACGCAATCCAGACGCGGGAAGTGGAGCTTCACAGCACCGATTCTCAAGGCGTCTGAGGCAACGGCTGTTGGAGGGGCGCAAATTTCGGCCTTCATAGAACCCCCGCCGCCCCTTGATTAGCATTAAGCTAACATGGTCGACGAGGTATTCTGGAACGATTTCAGTAGCCCCACCGGTTACGAACGTCGTACGGCCTGCGGCGCTCCGATAGCGATTGGGAACAATTGCGCTGGATTCTCTATGATGCATGAAATGCAAAGCTTCGATTCGCAACAACTTTCAGAAACAGTTCCGGCAACTCCGCCACCGTCTTCACCATCCGCGCCCCCGCGACGATCGTTGCTGTACCGCATTTTCGTCGGGCCGCGCGGCGTCCGGGCCGGCTGGAAAGTTCCCATTTTCTTTTTGCTGTTCGTCCTGGCAGTCTTTGCCCTTCGCCCGCTGACCAAGTTGCACGGCGAGGTGGATCCGAAACAGCCGATGCCCGCTGGAGTGGCACTACTGGGCGAGTCAACCGGGGCGCTCGCGATCTTGATCGCCACGACGGTCATGGCGAAATGGATCGATCGCAAGCCGTGGGGCTATTTTGGCATGCCAATCCGCAACGCATTTCGCTCCAGTTTCTGGATCGGTTCAGGCAGCGGACTGGGCGCTCTCGCGCTGCAACTGGAAATCATGCACCTGGGCGGATGGTTCAACTTTGGCTCGCCTGAGTTGCATGGAGGGGCGATTCTGCGATACGGCGCCATTTGGGCGCTGATGTTTTTCTTCACGGGAGTCACCGAAGAAGGGTTGTTGCGCGGATACGTACAGCGCGTCACTTCCGACGGACTGAGCGGCCTCCGCGGCGGATGGAGCTTCTGGATTTCAGCGCTGATCTTTTCCTTTGTGTTCGGGGCCGGGCACCTCAGCAACCCGGGCGAGAACAGATTGGGCATTTTCATGGTCTTCGTCGATGGAATGACCATGTGCTTCAGCCTGTGGCGCACGGGAGATTTGTGGTTCGCCATCGGCAATCATGCGGCGTGGGATTGGGGACAGACATTCCTGTTCGGCACGCCCGACAGCGGCTTTATCGGCCAGCACGCGCTTATGCGTTCATCGTTCCACGGCCCGCTCCTGCTCTCCGGAGGGTCGGACGGCCCCGAAGGGAGCGTGCTGGTTCTGCTTTCCGAGGCAATTTTCTTTGTGGCGGTTGCAGTCATTTATCGCCGCCGGAGGTTTCCTCTGATTACAGACGCACATTCTTCGGAGGAGGCGGCACTGCCCCAGTAACATCGGGACGGGCCAGTTCGATGCGGTCGCGAGTGCGCGTGTACTGGATTCCTCCCATGCGGCCGATGAGATCGAGGGAATTGCGGTCGACGCGAGCGTCTCTGAGATGCGCGTCGGCGATGTGAATGGCGACAATCTCGCCGATGACTAGATTTCCTGCGCTGGGAGCGGGCGAGAATTCGAGAATCTGGTAGAGCTTGCATTCGAAGCTCACGGGAGATTCGCCGACTCGGGGTGGGCGGACGATCTGCGAGGGGACCGGGGTCAGTTTGGCCAATTCGAATTCGTTGACGCTTGCTCCGTACTCGCCGCTAGTCAGGTTCATGGGCTCGAGCAGATCGCAGGTGACGACGCTGACGACAAATTCTTTGGTTTCGCGGATGTTGCGCAGGGTGTCTTTCGGATCGCCCTTGGCAGCTGGGTTTGGCTCTTGCGGCGCGCGCAGGGCAGGTGAAAAGGCGAGCAGCGGAGGCGTGGCAGAAACGCAGTTGAAAAAAGAAAAGGGAGCGAGATTGGGCTGTCCTGTAGCGCTGAGGGTCGAGACCCAGGCAATCGGCCGCGGTGCGACGCAGCTGATGAGGATGTTGTACAGCTCCCGATGAGGGATCTCGGCGGGTGTGACGTTCATTCCATCGAGTATAGCGTTGGTTTGTGTAAGTGGCAGAGGTACCCGCTACGTGTCTTGTGCCTCGAACACCTCTTTGGCGACGACGACCGTGTTGCTGTGGATGGTCACGGTGTCTTCCACTTTCTGTGCGTAGCCGCCTGCGTAAGTCACCATGATCGGGATACCGCGAGTGTGGGCGACGCGAAACACAAGTTCGTCCCGCCTCTTCAATCCGTCGATTGTTAGTGCGAGTCCACCGAGCTGATCGTCCTTGTAGGGATCGGCCCCGGCGATGTAACAAATGAGATCGGGCTCGAACTGGCGCAGGCCGGAGCTGAGAGCGTTGTCGAGCCAGGCGAGGTAATCGTCGTCGCTAATTCCGTCGGGCAAATCGACGTCGATCGAAGAGGGCGGCTTCCACATTGGATAGTTGTTGTGCTGATGGAGCGAAATAGTGAACACGTCGCCGGCGTGGGCTTCGCGCATCTTGCCGCCGACGGGCACGCCTTCCTGGCGCTGGAGGGTGGAGCTCGAAAGCGAGGGCAGCAGTGAACTGGCGGTGCGTGTGCCGGCGAAAATGGCGGCGGTACCGTTGCCCTGATGCACGTCGCAATCGAGCGTCATGGCGGTGCGGATCTTGTCATCGCGCTGCAGGCGGCGGATGGCGACGGCGACGTCGTGGATCATGCAGAATCCCTCGCCATGATCGGGGAAAGCATGATGAAAACCGCCGCCAACGCTGATGGAAATTTTGTCGGTCAGGCTGAGTTGTGCCGCGCGAATCGATCCGCCCGCAGCCAGCCAGAAGGCTTCGACCAGATCGCGAGAGTAAGGGATTTCCATTTCCATTTCTTCGCGCGGGGTGAGAGTGCCGGTTTTTAACTTCTGAACGTATTCGGGTTTGTGGACGAGGAGAATGTCTTGATCGGTGGCGGGTTCGGGTTCGACGAAATCACTTGCGTCGGCGACACCGGTGGAAATCAGGCGGTCGCGAACGCGGCGATATTTCTCGGCCGGAAAAACGTGAGCGCCAATGGGAAGGTAATAGGCGTCGCTGTAGACGAGCTTGAAGGGCAGCATTCTCGCTGATGATGATAAACCGTGCGGTCGTTTGGCGCAGTGCTTCATTGCGCGCGCTGCGCGCTACACGAGCCGAAGGCCCGACTTATTCGTAGGCCAGCGCATCAATCGGATCGCGGCGGGCGGCCTTCACCGCCGGATAGAGCGCGCCGATTACGGATCCTATGATCGCAATGACGGTCGCTTTCAGGATCCAGCCGGCGGTGACCACGACGCGCAGGGTCGAGTGACGGTCGATGCCGGAGCGCGCGACCAGGCTGAAACACACTCCGACGATGATGCCGCCGGCGGCGAGCAGCACCGTTTCGCGCAGGACCACATCGACGATGTAGAGCTTGGAAGCGCCCATCGATTTCAAAATTCCAATCTCACGGGTCCGCTCCATGACCGCGGTGTACATGGATTGGAAGATCACCAGAAAGCCAATGATCGCCGAGATGGCAATGACAAAGTCGATGAACTGCGAAACTCCCGGATATTTGTTTGTGGTCATCATCGAGAGGTAATACGCCATAGAGGTCGCCACGTAACGCTCCATGCCGGGCACGTGTTTGATCTCGTCCACCACCTCGTCAGCATTATTGGGATTGTCGAGTTTGAGATAGAAGATGGTGGCTTTGCCCTGAGCACCAATCAGATCCTGCAAGACACCGATTGGCAGGAACTTTCGCGCCCCCTTGCCCGGTTCGACGATGCCGGAGACGCGAAAACTGTGGTTCAGAATCTCGATTGTGTCGCCCACTTTGACATGCTTAGCTCGGGCAAACAGATCATCTACCAGGCAGTCATCCGGTCCCTGAAACGGGCCGCCGGCCACGTATTGAAACGGTCCAGAGAGCTCCTGGTAGCTGTTGAGATCGATGCCGGCGATCAGTTCGATTGTTCCGGCGGTGGCGACGGTGGTTACTACCGGCGCGGCGGTCACGACGTGCGGCAGCTTGGCGAGAACATCGCCGACTTTCATCGACATGGGCGCGCCCGTCAATCCCACAATGAACGACGAACCCGGCGGCATCACGACCACATCGGCGCCGATGCCTGCCTGCCGCTGGCGTGAGTCATTGAGCAGGCCCAGCGCCAGACCCACGATCAACAGAATCAGCGTTACTTCCAGAGCAATGGCCGTAATGCTGATCAGCGACCGGATCGGCCGGTGCACCAGGTTGGCAACCACCATTTTGTTCATCATAGAAGTCGTCAGCCGTCGCGCCCAGAGCAGTACGAATGAGGGTTACTTATATTGGGCCAGCGGGGGCCCCTTCTCTTCCACCAGGCTCGATTGCGGACGATCCAAGCGAATCACCTCCGCGCCGGGGGGCTGATCGAGCACGAACTGATCCTGGCTCAGTGTTGAATTGATCTCCACTTTCAGCATATTGAAGGTAAAGTCATATTCTTCCTGGGGCAAGTTGATTTCAATCCGCGACGGATAGTTGATGCCGTCATATTCCTTGTAATTGGCGTAGTGGGAATCGGTAACCAGCTTGCCATCGGGGCCATAGATGTATTGCCGATGGGGCTTGAGATCGGTACGGCCGAAAACGATTTTGCGCGAAAGCCGGGGACCGTTGCCATCCTTTAGGATGATGATCAACTCGTAGTCGGGTCGCAGAATGCGATGGCCTTTGGAGTCGTGCAGGATCTCGAAGCCGTTGTCATCAAGCACGGCGAGTTCGGTGTCGGGATCGATACGCGAGATGAGCACGGCATCGTAGATATTCTGCGGGCGGATATTCTCCATCGGATTCTTGCTGTTGGGCGTAGGTACGTTTTCCTGTCCGACGACAAAGCGGTTCTTGGGCGGAATCCAAAGCTTGAACTCGGTTCCGTTGCTCACCATGTCAAATGCGGTGCTGCGAACGATGGGCATGAGTCCGACCATATGCAGTTGGCCGGGCTTGAGTGCCAGGATGTAGCCGCGGATTTCTTTGTAGTCGGTGATCTCGCCCTTCTTGATTCCGCCGGCCGAGGCGTCGATGTCGACCGTCGCCTTGAGAGACTGAGTGGCGTCAGCCTGGCGATTTACGATGTCGATGAGCTCCTGCCGCGTAGCTTGCAGGAGGGGAGCTTTGGAATATTGATCTTCCACCGGGCGTCGATGAAAGAGGCATCCGCTGGTGGATAGAACGGCAATCAGTAAGGCTATAAGCCAGAACGGCGAGCTACGTCTCATCAAGATAAAGGCTTACCTCTATAAGGATTTGAGTATACCGCGCCGGAAAGGTCGCATGCCTGAACCGGATTTTGTGGCTTGGAATCAGGTATGCCATAGAAACAGTGGAAGCAAAGGATCGGCGAAAGCCGGGCGATGGCGGCTGTCCCGACATGAACTTTCGAGAGGAGGACGAGGGCGGATAAAGGAGCACGAAAGGCGATCGCACTATCGTCAGGTCACAATGCCTGTAAAGATCATCTAAACTGTTGGAGAGACTCAAGATTGGGAAGTTTGTGAAGAAGCTGCTCGGGCTCATTTTCGTGTTGGTTCTCGGCGCTGGCGGATGGTTCGCCTGGGCGGTGATGACGCCCGTCGAGCCGGCCCCGCAGACGATTGTGCTGCTGCATCCGGGATACTCGACGCACCGAATCGCCGCCGAACTCAAGCGCGCGGGCGTGATTCG
>JASHQK010000025.1 GCA_030039195.1 Candidatus Sulfotelmatobacter sp. | reverse complement strand
CCGTTGGCAAAAGATGTATACGACGCCGCCATCTCGAGGGGGGATGCATCATAGGAGCCCAGGGCCATGGCTGGCGTGGCTTTGACTGACGTAATCCCGGCAGTTCGGGCCAGATCGGCGACCTTGTCGTACCCCACCTCCTCGGCCACTTTGACCGTAGCATTGTTCAACGACATGGCCAGCGCATAACGCAGGGTCACGTCTCCGTGATATTCCTCTTTGTAATTGCGCGGCTCGTAGATCTGGTCGCCGTAGGTGAAGCTCGTCGGCTCATCGGTGACTGTGGAAGCGGGGGTGATCACGTTTTGCGAGCCGTCGATCGCGGTATTCATCGCCGTGGCATAAACAAATGGCTTGAAAATCGAGCCAGTCGGCCGTTTCGCTGAGGCGTGATTCAATTGGCTCCAGCCATAATCGCGTCCGCCGACCAGCGCCAGCACGGCTCCGGTGTGCGGATCGAGCGCGACTAGGGCAACCTGCGCCTGCGGGCCCGGCTCGACCGTAGTCTCGTATTTCTTCCCCACCTTCACGCGCTTGGTCCGCAGTTTTTTCACTTCGTCGTCGACCAGCTTGATGCCCATTTCGACTGATTGCGCCGCCGCCTTCTGCAATCCTGGATCGAGTGTCGTGTAGATGCGATACGACTGATCGTTCAAGTCGCGTTCGTTAAATTTCGTAATCAGCGTATCGCGCACCATGTCGACAAAATAGGGCGCATCACTCGCCTCCACGTTCGGAGGAGCCAGCTTCAGTGGCGCGGCTTTGGCCTTGTTGGCCTGCTCCCGCGTAATGGCGTGCGTTTCGACCATCGATTCCAAGACGAGATTTCGCCGCTCCAGCGCGCGCTCGGGATGTCGATACGGCGAGAGATAGCTCGGCCGCTGAATCAATCCTGCCAGCAGCGCGGCCTCCGGCAGCGTGATGTCTTTCAGATCCTTATTGAAGTATGCCCTCGATGCCTCGGCAAAGCCGCTGATGGCGAATGATCCGCGCTGGCCGAGATCCACCCAGTTGGCATAGAACTCGAAGATTTGCTGCTTCGAGAACTTCTGTTCCATCTCCTCGGCAATCAGCATCTCGGTGAGCTTGCGGCGGATCGTCTTTTCCGGCGTCAGAAAGAAGCCGCGCGAAAGCTGCATCGTGATGGTCGATCCACCCTGTTCGTGACGCCCGCGCATGACGTCAATCCATGCCGCCTCGGCCATGCGTACCAGGTTCACTCCGCCATGCTCGAAGAACCGCCGATCTTCGATCGCCAGTACGGCTTGCACCATCACCGGAGGGATGTCGTTGTATTTGACCAACTGGCGTTTCGAGCGCTGCTCGGCGTCAAACAGCGCCGTGACTAGTTGCGGCTCGAGTTCATAGGCGGAGAGTTCGGTCCCGCGGCTGGTGATATGGTCGATTTGCCCGTCCTGAAAGGAGATGCGCGCCGGCTCCGGACTGTGATACGACTGTGGCCCGGGCGTGATCTCAATGGCATCACTAAGCACTCGGAAGCTGCCCAGCGGAGAGTCCCCGTCTTTGTCGGAATAACCGGCGCGGCGCAGTTCGTCGGCAATCTCGTGCGCGTCGATTTTTTCTCCCAGACGCACCGTCTCAGGCAGAGCGTAGATCTTGGCGGCGTTGCCGAATACCGGCGTGCGGAAACGCCGCTCAATGATGCGGTCGTACTTGATGTAGTAATAAGAAAAAATGAAGGTGAACGAGATGGCCAGGATCAGAAAAGCCAGCAGAGCGGCTCTCAGGAGCGGATCGCGTGGTACTCCGCGCGCGTTCTTCCCCTGCGCCCCGCTGTTTCCCCTTGGAATCTTGATTTTGATACTCACAGTGTCCTGCTGATACTTCCCGGATTCGGTCGGGGCTCAGCTTTCAGGGGCCCTCGATTATTCCCACTTTCTTTCAGACGTAGCTACAGGCTGAAAGGTTTGACCTCGCCGGCGCTCGACGCGTTGAAAATATCGGGACGCATCGAACTTCTGGCGCTTGCAAGCAAACGATGGGATCAAGCTCATTGTACGCTCCGCGGTTGAAACGAAAAGAGACCCGCAGTACATGCGAGTCTCTCAGGAATCAACAGGGCTGGTGCCATCCTCTACGGATCGGTCACCACCCAATAGCCCGATGTCACCAGGGTTGCCGGCCCAATCGGTTGTGTCAGATTGCCGCTGGAATCCACGGATAAGGGTCCTAACTGGGTCAGGGTTCCGCTGCCGCTGGCCACGTTACTGTACACCAGCAGATTTGCGCCGGTTTGGTCAAACTGGCCCCACTGTCCTTCAAAAATATTCTGGAAAGGCGACGTCGTAAGTTCAGTCAGCGCGCCGGTGTTCGTGTCGAGTTGAAAACCCTCGATGGGATTGTAGCCCGTGTCTGTATCGTTGATGCTGAACGAATAAACAAATTCTCCAGTGCTGGAGGGTGGCTGCGCTGCAATCGTGAAGGGAGAATACGTAGTTGGCTGCTTGGTGACCTGGGTAAGCGCGCCGGTCGTCGAATTGATGCTGAAGACATACAGGTTAGGATCGTCGGCACCGGTCAGGAATTGCACATTACCGCTGGTCCCGATCATGTACTTGCCGCTGGCTTCACCTTGCAACTGCCATATGGGGTAGGTGAAAGTGCTGCTCATAGCCGTGAGCGCGCCGTTGCTTCCGATTGTGAATCCTTCGATCACCGCCCCGGTGTGACTCCCGTCCAGGCAAACGTAGAGATACTTGCCCAGTCCATCCGTGGCAATATTCCCCGGCTCGATGGTGGTGGCAAACGGAGAGCCCGGCACCGCCGTGAGGGTCCCTGTGCTGCTATCAATGGCGAAAACCATGATCTCATTCATCCCGCTGTCGGAGATGAACAGGAAATTGCCCCCTGGATCGGTGGTGACGTTGAACTGGTTGTAGTTGACCAGGGGCAGATTCAAAGTCATCCCGACCGGGAAAGTGGGAAGCGTGGTGAGAGCACCGGTGCCGGCGTTGATCGACCAGCCGTAGATTGTATTCGTTGTTTCCAGTTCAAACAGTGCGTAAACGAATTGCTTCCGCGCCACAACCATGGCTACGCCCGGATCGTTTGCTGGAATTGTGGGCGCAGTGTAATTGTTGAGTGCCAGGAAGCTGCTCGCGCTCACGCTCAGATCATAGCCGTCGATGGTGCCATTGGCTCCCGTGCCGCTCTGGCCGCCAATCTGATCGACAGCATAAACGAACGCGGTCGGGGTTGCATTCCCGCCGCCTCCTCCGCCGCCACCGCCGCCTCCACCCGTACCTCCGCCGCCAAAGCCCGAGCCCGAAGTCGAGCAGGTCGAATTTCCGAACGTCACCTGGCAGGTACGAGAACCGCCGCAGCCCGAAAGCAGCAGCATTCCCAGCATGATGAAAATTCCGACCAGCCATCGCAGCAAACTCTTCATGAACTGCCTCCAGCATCAACGTTGCGGTTCTTGCTTATCCGGGCGGCCTGAGCAGAAGATCTTGCCGCAAGCGCAATCACATTCTGTCGCACTGCGGGCAAGACCACGACTCACACAAGGGCGATCCTAGGTGTGCGGTAACGTGATCGCAAGGTTACGAATGTCATTGGCCGCTGAGAGAACTAAGTGCTTACGCTTCCTTCATTGTCTGTCATCCTGAGCGGGGTGAAAAGATCTCATCCCATTCCGTGCCCAGCAGCCGTCTCTCATGGAGTTTCCGCCACCAGGCCTCCGGCGAGCTCGCGCTTAACCAAATCCAGACTTGGCGGCATCTTGGGTTCCACTTAGCCTTTCCAGAAGTAACTTCATATTAAATTCGCTCGCGAGCAAGAGCACCGACAATTCATCCAATACATGTCTTGTCCAGTGTTCATGGGCTTTCTTGCTATGCCGTGAAAACGCAAAGACGCGCGTTACTAATTGCATGTGTGTGCCTGTCGGAGGCGCGAAGTGACCATGGGACGTGCACGTTGGTTTCGCTAGTAACACACATTTCCCTTGCCTCAGAATTTTCAAACTGCCAACATGCAAATTGAAATCTCGCGGAGGATCTTTCCCTGTGAAACGCACATCGATTTTGGCCATGTTTCTCGCGGCGGTAACGCTGCTCTCGACCAGCTGCGGCACGTCAGACAAGGTTGCTTCAGTTTCCATCACCGCCGCCGGCACTACCGGCATCGTCAATCTCCAGGGCCTTGGCGGCACGCTTCAGTTGCAAGTCACGGCGAATTACACCAGCGGCAAGATCGTTGACGAAACCAACTGGTCGACTTATCAAGTGTCTGCGCAGGGGACGCTGAACGATGGTGTGACGCCTTTGCCAACACCGCCGCAGGGCGTCTCAGTCAACGCGACGGGTATGGTGACGGCTACGGAACCGGGAATTTGTACCTGGACCAATCTTGCGGCGGGCACAACTTCGTCAACTCCTTCATGGGCGTTTACCGGTTGGTACCAGATCGTTGCGGACTACAAGGGGATGTTGTCGCAGCCGATCTATATCCCAGTCGCTTCCGCAGCAGATACGCTTACCGGACAAGTTGGCCAATGCGGGCCATCAAGCAGCGACTAGAACCTGGCGTCTGACTCTCGCCAACGAGTTTCAATCATGCAGCCCCCTCCGCGGGCTGCATTTGTTTTTTGTTCGAGCGTGTTTCAAGAATGGTCTGGGAAGGGCAAGGCGTTTTGAGGCTGTCACGAAACTGGCCCGGCCAGCACGCAAGGTCGGACGAATCCTGCACCAGCCGCGAAGCGGCGGCAAATGAAAGCCCGGCACGTCAGTGCCGGGAATCCGAAGTGGAATAGACCGAGTCCGCGGGTGGCCCACTCAAGCCCGCTTTTTGGCTTGGTTGGGACGGTGTAGCGGTCTTAGGGAGCCTCTGATCCAGTTCTAACTTCCTCGTCTGTCATCCTGAGCGAAGCGAAGGACCTCATGCAAGCCCGCACCAGCAGAGGCTTTTCAGGGAGTCTTCCACCACGGCCCTGTCACGACTTTGCTGCCTTTGGGCGGGGGCCCGGGCTTTTGATCTCGCATACGCGGTTAAATAGTTGGGGTGCCCCGTCCTTGCACTTTTTGCAAGGGCCGGCGGGTGGCCCACTCATTCGCTTCGCGTCGCGATCTTTTGTATCTTGCCCGACCGAACTTATGTTGCCTGAACTGGCACGAAAATAACGACTGGCGACTACCTAGAAACCTTTGTTGCCGCTGGAAGGCGTGAAATGCAAGGTGAAGGAATAGCCGGGAAACTTGACCGGCACGACGTAATCGGCGGCGACATAAACGGCGGGAGCACCGGGCGTACCGATGCGCTGCACAGTCACTTCGTCGGGAGTGAGCTGAATGTTGCGATCCTGGGCCTTTTTCATGATCTCGGTGAGCAGGTCCTGGTCGGTGGTTCGTGGGTTGGCACCCGCCATCATCGCGATGTCTTTCAAGTCATCATTGAATGTATAGTTGGCGAGCTCAGGCGGAATCACCTGATACCCGGCATAGATTATTCCCACGAAAACCAGAACGCCGATGATGGCTTTAACAGATCCCATGTCCCCACGCTTCGCCCGCAGGGACTCGAGAAACTTAGCCCGCGCGGAGCACTCCTTGAAAATATTCGACGACCGATGCGATCGTAACATCGCGGATTTCGCGAGTCGAACGAATAAAGACTTCGACAGTGCCTTCAGTAACCTTCTTTCCGACGGTGATTCTGTAGGGAATACCAACCAGATCAGCATCCTTAAACTTCACGCCCGGACGTTCGTCGCGGTCGTCGAGAATCACGTCGAAACCGGCAGTTTCCAGACGTTGGGCTATCTCCTCCGCCGCTGACTTCACGGCTTCGTCTTTCATACTGACCGGCGCAATCACGATTTCGAAGGGCGCAACCGAGGGCGGCAGCCAGAATCCGTTTTCGTCATTGCCCTGTTCGATGGCCGCGGTGAGAATGCGCTCGACGCCGATACCGTAGCTGCCCATGATCGGCGTAACTTCTTTGCCGTTCTTGTCGAGCACACGTGCGCCCATGGACTCGGTATAGCGATAGCCGAGTTTGAAGATGTGCCCGATCTCGACCGCGGTATCGATGCGCAGCGGCTGGCCGCAATTTGGGCAGGGTTCACCCGCTTCGACGTTGCGAATGTCGGCTACGAGCGTGCACTCGAAATCCTTTCCCGGCGTTACATTCTTGAAGTGGTAATCGAGCTGGTTGGCGCCGCAGATCATGTTGTGGCGGCCTTCGAGCGCGGAGTCGACGATCACGGTGAGGCTGCGCGGATTGTCGATGACCGCCGCGAACTGCGGATGTTCTTTCTTCGCGGCATCCTTTTCTTTGCTCGAATTCAACCACCGACCGAGCAATTCTTTCGGCCGCGCAGCCAAACCGACCGGACCGATGAAACCTGCGGGACCCTGAAAATACCGCTCCAGTTCGTCGCCCTGCATGGGACGCAATTCGCTGGAGCGAACCAGACCCAGCAATTTGGTCTCGTTGACGGTGTGATCTCCGCGCAGGAACGCGACCACCGGATGTTCCAGCTTTTCTGATCCGTTCGCGCCCGCTTTCAACGCGATGTACGCAACGGCTTTGATGTCCTGCTTGGGAGAGACTTGCAAGAACTCGGCAACATCGGCGATCGCGCCTTTGCCCGGAGTGTGCACCAGCAGAGGCTTGCCGTCACCTTCGGGTTTCAAATCTTCCGCCGGATCGAGCTTCGACGTAGCCTTCTCCAAATTCGCGGCGTACTGGCATCCGTCGCAGCTCACGATGCGGTCTTCCCCCGCAGGAGTCCGCACCATGAACTCGTGCGACTCCTTTCCCCCCATGGCTCCCGAATCGGCTTCGACCACCATGTATTTGAGACCGCATCGGTCGAAGATGCGGCAATAGGCGTCGTAATGTTTGCGATAAGAAACATCGAGCCCGGCGGCGTCGATGTCGAAGGAGTATGAATCCTTCATCATGAACTGGCGGATGCGGAGCAGGCCGGATTTCGGCCGGGGCTCGTCGCGAAACTTGGGCGCGATCTGATACCAGATCTGCGGCAGCTGCTTGTAGCTGCGCAGCTCTTTGCGCGCGATCTCGGTCATGACTTCCTCTTCAGTAACCCCCAGGCACATGTCGCCGCCCTTGCGGTCTTTGAGGCGAAACATGGTCTCGCCCATCATCGACCAGCGGCCGCTGGCTTCCCAGATTTCGCGCGGATGCAGGGCGGGCAGGAAGAATTCCTGGCCGATGCGATCCATCTCTTCGCGCACGATGCGAATGATCTTGTTGAACGACCGGTTTCCGAGAAAAAGATAGGAGTAGATTCCGGCCGCGAGTTGGCGAATGTAGCCGGCGCGCACCAGAAACTTATGCGAAGCGACTTCGGCGTCGGCCGGAGCCTCGCGCAGCGTAGGAATAAACAGTTCTGACCAACGATGCATGAATGACCTTCTGCTCCCTAGCGGAAGTGTTTGATTGTAAATGATCCAACTGTGCCAGTTGGCCTGCAGGAGAACAGCGAAAGATGGGCAATATCAGCTAGTGGGCGGTTTAACTCCTGAGCAAGCGTTCTGTGCGCGGCGAAGGATCTGGGCGATCCGCGCGAAGCGTCTTTGAGCCTGCCCTGAGCAAAGCGAAGGGCGGGGTTTGCGACACAATCGTAGCGCGTTTGGATCGCCTCCTTTCAAACTGTGCCACTACCAAAAATCAAGAATTATTGACATTACATAATTACTTTGTATAATTCAAAAGGGTAGCTTGCAATGATTAATGTAGTTGCAGCAGAAGAGCTTAAGGTCGCCGACGAAGTCTGGATCGCCGCAGCATTGTTGCATCGCGAGCGTCCGGAAGCGAAGGATTTCTCCATTGAGGAAATTGTCGAACGGGCGCAGCGGGAGGGGCTACACAAGCCGATCCGGCCCGGAGTTTACGTTCATATCGTGCAGCACTGTGTTGCGAATCGTCCGCCCAATCCGGGGCGTTACCGGATGCTGTTCGAAACGTCACCGGGACGGCGCCGCCTTTTTCGTAAAGGGGACACATACCATCCCGGCAGAGAAGGCTCTAAGGTCATTCCGCT
>JASHQK010000024.1 GCA_030039195.1 Candidatus Sulfotelmatobacter sp. | reverse complement strand
CCGCATCCGGTGATGGCAACGGTTTTGGCCGCGATCTCGCCCGCGAGCACGGTGTGCACCGCGTTCCCGAGGGGATCGAGAATCGATGCATACTCCTGCGGAATGGCGGGATCGAGCTTCCAGATATTCGACTCGGGAATGACGACGTATTCCGCGAACGCGCCGTTGGCATCCACGCCGATAATTTTCACGTTCTGGCAGATATGCGCTTCGCCGGTGCGGCACTGCAGGCACTTGCCGCACGCGACGTGCATTTCGGCAGAAACGAAATCGCCTTCTTTCACGCTGGTGACTTCATCGCCGAAGGCGGCGACTTCCCCGCAGAATTCGTGTCCGGGAATCAGCGGCGGATGAATGCGGTTCTGCGCCCAGCGGTCCCAGTTATAGATGTGAAGATCGGTACCGCAAATGGAAGCGACTTTGACTTTGACCAGAACGTCGGTGCGTCCGAAGGAGGGAATTTTGACTTCACGTACATCGGCGCCGGGAGCGGCTTCAGGCTTGACGACCGCCAGCATTGTTGTAGGCATGAGTGCCACCTATGAATGATGCCGAACATAATAAAGACAAACAGATGATTTTACATCGTGTGGCAGCATCCAGCTCTACTTCTCACGCGGCGGCACTGATATCACGAGTCCGACGGATTAGATCAGTACCCACGCGGCGGTAGGGGTGCAGCCTAATAAGGAAGCGAGCCGAACGCGCGATCTTTGTCGCGCCGCTCGCCCAGATCCTTCGCTGCGCAAAAGAGGCTTGCTCAGGATGACAAGCAACTGCGCCCCTACTCGCGCGGTACGCCGTGGTCGAACTTCGGCGACATAACCTTATGGGTCTTGAACTCCTCGGATTTGCCCCGCGGAATGCTCAAGGTCTTCCATTCGCTCGACTTCAGATGCTTGGCCAGAAACACGATCTGGCCGATATGCTGCGCATAGTGCGCGATCTGGCGATCAATCGCCTGCAACACGGTGTGGCCCTCGCCACGGATCGTGACCGTCCGCGTGACGTCTTCGGGCTGGAGTGGATCGACCGCGCCAAAGACGCACGCCCAGCCTTCCTCCCACCACTTCATCACGTCGCCGCGTGTGGTGGTGGAGGTGACTTCGAATTCGCGGTCGCGGAACCGGTCCGGTTTCTCGCCGTCGGTCGTCAGAAAGTCGGTAAAGCGCGAGCGCATGTTGCCTGCCAAGTGCTTCACCAGAATCGCTATGGAGTTCGACTCCGGGTCGAGCGTGACAAAGAAATCTTCGTCGCGAAGTTGGGTCATCGCGCCTTCGCCCATGCGTTTATGTCCACGCAGCTGGCGGCGCGCTTCTTCCAGATAGTGAGTCGCAAGATCGGATGGCATGATTGATCTCCAGCGCAATTAGATGCTCGGCGTAGCCGACGGAACGATCGGGTATGGCGCCAGAGGCGCAGCCGGACGCAGTTCCAGCTCGAGCTCAAAACCGCCGACCAGCTTCGCGAACAAATTGTAGAGGAGCCCGCCGATGGCGCCTGCGATGAATCCGATGATCCCGTACATCACGGGCATAAGAATGGCTAAGACAATGCCGAAAATGCCGGCAAAAGGCGACCTGCCCTGACCAGCGATCGCTCCGAGCAGTCCGAAGAGAAGAAACAGCGGCGCGAAAATCAGTCCGAGACAAGCATAGATCAGGCCCATAATTTTCGCGATCGACAAGACCCCGACAGATTTGACGATGTGCATTGAATTCTCCATTTCGTCGATCTCGTCAGCGACGGCAAACGCCGCAGTCTACTACGAGTCCGGTTCCGGCATCCGACGAAGAACGGACGCAGCCAACAATCTGAAGTAAGAATTCTGTTGACACTTTATCCATTGTGCCTCAATATCTTGAGGCATAGAGCTTACCCATACCACTGGTTGGATTAGCTCTCCGAATACAGGGGCCCGTTGCACAGCCTTTGAAAGGGAAAATCGTTCACGGAGGAGCCTTCCATGGCAACGAAGAAGAAAGCAAAGAAAAAGAAACACTAACCGGATGCGAGGCGATCCTCGCAACACAGAGTTCACAAGGCCTCTCGAGAGATGCACCTCTCGCGGGGCTTTTGTTTTGAGAATGCAGTCCCGGGCGGAATTTGGCGCGAAGGCCGCACGCCGAAATCTGAAGTCAGAGCTCCGGAAATTCTGACGATCTGCGGCGAAGATGTGTCAGAATGAGGGCAACGTGGCGTCTCTTACCGGCGCAGCCAAACATGACGGCCAGAAAAAGAAATTCGAACCGGCATAAGACAGAGCAAGTCTTCATTCCAGACAAGCTGTATTTCCGCATTGGAGAAGTTGCGACTTTATGCCGGCTTCCCGCGTATGTGTTGCGCTTCTGGGAATCCGAGTTTCCGCAGTTGAAGCCGGTCAAGAGCAGCAGCGGGCAGCGCATGTACCGCAGGCGCGATGTGGAAAGCGTGCTGCGCATCAAGCAGTTGCTATACGAGCAGGGATTTACGATTTCGGGAGCGCGGCAGCAATTGCGGGCTGAAGCCAAGCCGGATAAGACGCAAAGCGCGATCCCGTTTCCGGCGCAACCTTCTTCGGAAATTCAGCAGATCCGGCAAGGATTGCGGGAAATTCTCAGTCTGCTCTCGACGCGAAGAACGGGATAGCGCCCATTGCCTGTCTCTGTAACGAATTTTTGTCATCCGAGCCGCGCTTTCTGTGGCGGCACTCTGCTTGCAGCAGAATGCGTACGCAGATTGCTGGCACCCAGCAAAATGCATGGGTCCTTCGGCCCGCAAACGACGCGTGCCTCAGGATGACAAGTGAGAGAGTGCTCACTTCCCTTGCAGGCCATTGACGCCTGATGCTCACGCCTCCAGCCAATTCCTCCGCTCCAGGATGGTCGGCGGCTCGTAGGTCTTTCCGCGTGCGAGCCGGCGGCTTTCGTGTCGCGTAGTCCACAGCAATACCGGCCCAAGCATGGCGGGAAGCATCCGCGATACAAGCCCTGACTCGCGCTTGAAATCTTCGCGCAAGGAGCGAATTTGCTCACTCACGCTGCGATCGACGCGCCGGAATTCGCGTTCCATCGCCCAGAGCGCGGAGCTGTAGACTCCGCTCAGCCGATGCATTTCCTGCGCAAACCGTTCGCGCACGCGCGCATCGGGCCAATCTTTGTAGCGCTTCCAGCCGGTGAGCAAGGTTCGCGCAATGCGATAGAGGCTGGGGCCGTTGATCTCGAAGTCGCGCCAAAATGCCCAGTCGAGAAAACGCTTGGAATCTTCGCGAGAAATGGCGGCATGTTTGAAATTAAATTTGAACTGGCCGTGTATGTCGGCGTAGTCGACATCGCGCAGCAGACGGTCTTCTTCCGCCATCTGCTGATAGAGCGGAGTTCCCGGAGCCGGCGTGTAGAGCATGAACTGATGGAAGTCCGTGTTATGCGAAACGGCATGCTCGATTTCGGCAACGATGTTGTCGGGCGTGTGATGCTCCAGCCCGATGATCGTCGATCCTTGCACGCGAATTCCGTGCTGCCGCAATTCGCGGGTGAGCTGCCGCGTGTCCGCGCCCTGCAGCTTGCTGTAGCCAGCTTGCGGTGATTCCAGTCCCATCCAGAGCCAGGAAATGCCCAGTTCCACGAGCTCCTGCATGGTGTACTTGCGAATCGCGTTGGCGGAAGCGAACACTGACATGGTCCACATCTTGCCCGCGTCTTTCATTCGTTCCAGCAAGCCCAGGGCACGTTCGCGATGCAGGAGGAAGTTCTCATCCATCACGAAGAAGGAATGCACTCCGAGCTCGGTTTCCATCTGTTGCATGACCTCGAATAGTTCGTCACCGGTCTCGAAAAAGTTGACGAATTTCCCTTTGCCTCCGAAAAACGCCGAGGTCGTGCAGAAGTTGCATCCCATGGGACAACCAACGGAAGGAATAATCGTGGCGGCGGTGGCTCCGCGGCGCTCCGGCAGGCGAATTCCCATGATGCGCGTATGAAATCCCGAGACAATTGCGGGATGACGGATGGGCGCATTCTCGTCTTCGCCCAGATAGCGGCGCATCCAGGAAACTCCCTCACCGCGCACGATGTGATCGGCATCGATTATGTTTTCAATGCCCGGGATGGCCGCGACATGTCCCCCGACCACAATCACCGAGTGCGGCGAAAGCTCGCGCGTCATGCGGCACATTTCGCGCACTTTGCCGACGTTGACGATGATCGAGGAAATTCCTACGACGTCGTAATGATGCGTCCTGAGTTCACGGGCAAAATCATCGCGCGTGGGAAAGTCGAGCACAGTGCAAGGCGCGGAGATGTTCGCCTGAATCAACATGATTCCCCAGGAACGATGAAACATGCGCAAGGAAAAGCTGCCCTGGGCGCGGGTGACTTGATTGTGGTAAAGCTCCATGGGGTTGATGGAGCGGCTGCCGAATTCGTCGTCTTGCGCGTAGGGACCGAAGACGGAACTCAGCAGAACCCGAGCCTTAGATCCTTTGGGATGAACTTGAGGAGTCGAGACATCGTGCAGGACAAGGTCGACACTACTGGCATGAAGTTCCAATTCTGAGTCCCATCCATTTCTCCCCACATGCCGTTGAGGTCATCGTACTCGCCTGGTGCGAAGAAGAGTCCGCCGGGCACGAGAAAACACAAAAAGATTACAAATGAGAAATTCCAGATCGATACGATACAGAATTGCGCACGACGCGGATGACGCGAACGTGGCACAAGGTGAGCCGCACATGGCGGTTGAATGCAGCTTGCCATCTGGCCTAGAATCTCTGCTCCATGGCGGAAGCGCTCGAAATCGAACGGCTGGACCGGGGCGTGCTCAGTTTTCGCGGACCCCTGACCATGGAGAACGTGCCGCCGTTCATGAACGCGGTCCGCCGCGAAGGCGCGCCCACGATGATTCTGGATTTTTCGGGAGTGCCCTACCTGGATTCATCCGGGCTGGGATGTCTGGTCAGCGCCTATACGTCTTGTGCGAAGGCGGGGCGCCGCGTGGCCCTGACGGGCGTGAATCAGCGCGTGCGCAAGGTTTTCGAAATCACCAAAGTCGAGAAGATTTTTCTGATGTTTCCCACTCTGGCCGACGCCATCGAAGCTTTCACCAACGCAGGTTCGGCCTGAAGTGTGTGCGTGGATTCTGAGACGTTTCTCAGGGAAGTAAACTCTGAATTTCCAGCGCCTAAAGGCGCATTGTTTGGAGGCGCCTTTGGCATGCCTGAAGGCATGCCCTGATACGAATCGACCTCCAACAGGACATGCTCTGATACGAAGTGACATCCACCACGAACTGCTACGCGGCCCGCCCACCATCTGGTTTCTTGTGGTTTCCGCTATTGACGGTGTCGAGGCGAATACGCATGACCCGGGTGGTTTTTTCCACGAGATCTTTGCTGAAGTTGCCCGCTTCTCCTGACATTACCGATCCCGCCGCGAGAGCGAAGCGCAGCGCGTCCGCTTGATCCTCGAAATACAGAACAACTTGTCCCGACATAGCACTTCTCCCTGGAGGGCCACGGCGGTCGGGCCCGCAAATAGTTCGGTGTACGGCGCGGCTTACGCCGCTTGCCGACGATCTTTGGCAATTTTCGGGGAATGGTTGGGCGAGTCATAGTGCTTCTCTTGGTTCGGCGCAACTCGGAAGTGCAAGCTTTCGTCGATTGCGTTAAGTTCAATAAACCACAAAGGACAGGGAGGAACACGAAGGAGCCCAGCCCATTAAGTGCTTCCTCGGAGTGCCTTCGCGCCCTTTGTGGTTAAGGCTACCCATACCGGCACCTCGCTGCTCTTTTTTGGCATTTGCGTTTACAATTTCTTCTTTCGGCAACTGGCCTCAAGAGAATTTCGACTGCCCTCTCAAGATCCAATCTCTGTCGCCGTGGTGGGTGTCGGCGTCTTCGGGCGCAATCATGCGCGAGTCTACAAGGAGCTGGAAGAACAAGGGGAACCGGTTCGCCTGCTGGGCGTAGTCGACCCTGATGTATCCCGTGCCGATGCCGTAGCGCGCGAATTCGGCTGCAAAGCTTTCGGCTCGGTGCACCAGATGACCACCACGCACAGTGAGCTGCAAGCCGCGTCGGTAGCGGTTCCTACGATTCATCATTGCGCGGTTGCACGCGACTTGATGGAGGCCGGCGTCGACGTTCTGATCGAAAAGCCGCTCGCGGCTACACTCGCCGAAGCGGACGAATTACTGGCTTTGGCTTCCAACCACAAACGGATTGCCCAGGTCGGCCATCTGGAACGATTCAATCCGGCCGTGGTAGCGACGCTTCCCCTCCTGACGCAGCCAATGTTTTTCGAAGTGCACCGGCTCAGCGTATTTACGCCGCGATCACTCGATGTCGACGTGGTGCTCGATCTCATGATCCACGATCTCGATATTGTGCTGGCGTTCGCAAGGTCCCCCGTTAAAGAGGTTCGCGCCGTGGGTTTGCCGATTCTTTCCGGGAAGGTCGATATTGCCAATGTGCTGCTGGAGCTCGAATCCGGTTGCATCGCGAACTTCACGGCCAGCCGGGTTTCGACAGAACGGGTCCGCAAGCTGCGCTTTTTTCAGCCGCGGCAATACGTCTCCATCGACTATGGACGTCAGGAGGTTTTGGTTTTCACCGTGGGCCATGGCGGTAGCGCGGCTGGAAAGCCATCGGTCAATCCCGAGATTTCTGTGTCGAAGCCGCCGGTTGCGTCGGAAGAACCACTGCACGCGGAACTGAAGTCGTTTTTGAAAGCCGTCCGTGAGCGCTCGGAGCCTGTGGTTCCGCTCGCGGATGGCCGTCGCACCCTGGCCCTGGCTCTGGAGGTCATCGCCGGCATCCGGCATCACGAAAAAAAGCTCAACCTCGCCGCCCTCGCCGCCATGGCGAAAGTCAAGAACTGATTCATTTGGCTGCATTTACATTTGTTTACACACCAAGGTCGTGCGCTAATTGTCTCGGCAGAATTCCCGGAAAGATGCGAAAATAGGGTTAACTTGGCTTAGCGCGTCCGAGGGGCATTTCCCCACGAAGGCCGGGTGCAACGCCATTCGGGCTTCTCGTGTCTAATCAGCAGGTCTGATTTGCCAAGTTTATTTAGACCCAGCGCAATGCCCATAACGCAGATTCCATTCCAGGATCCGGTTGCCCCTGCCGAAAAGCCGCAGCCGGAGCAACTCGGGCTCTACGACTCCCGGGACTGGGAGACTGCCTATCGCGAATTCGAAGATCGCGTTCCTCACCTTCTGATTCAACTGCAGGACGATCTGGCGCGTTCGCGCAAGCGCGAGGCGTTGTGGATCTCCGTTATTTTTCACCTGCTGCTGATCATTACGCTCTGGAACCTGAACCTCATTCAGAAATACATTCCCTGGCATCGGGTGGTTGCAGTAGCGGTGAGTCCGACCAAAGACAAAGATGTCACGTTTCTGACCCTGCCGCCGGACCAGCAGAAAGCAACGCACACGCCCAACACCAATATTCTTTCGGATAAAGACCGCATCGCGATGTCACGCCATCCCGAGCTTGATCCGAAGGAGTTGCGAAGGATTGTGAGTCCGCCTCCGGGAGCTCCGGGGATGAGCGGTCCAAAGGCTCCTCCGGCTGCAGCACAACCGCCGGCGACCGCGCAGAATCAGCCGCCCATGAAGCAGCAGCCTCAACCGGACCAGCAGCAGGGCGGATCTCGTCCGCAGTTCGAGAGCAATCAAACCGCGCAGCTGCAAATGCCGGCGCGCCCGAACAACAACAATGTCTTCAGCAAATACGCGGCTGGCATGAGCCCGGGCTCAGCTATACAGCAGGCCACCGAGGCGGCAGCCGCAAGCCGCGCCGGAGGCGGTGGACAAGGCGGCGACTTCGGGCTTGGCACCGGGGCGCGTGGCCGACAGCTGGGCGCGCTCGACATTCTTAGCGACACCCAGGGCGTTGATTTCGGTCCATACCTGCAGCGCATCCTGGAAGATGTTCGGCAGAACTGGTACCGGCTGATTCCGGAATCGGCTGAGATGAAGAAAGGTAAACTCGCCATCGAGTTTGCTATCACCAAAGACGGCAGCATCGCGGACATGCGTCTGGTCGCAACTTCCGGCGATGCCGCTCTCGATCGCGCCGCCTGGGGCGGTATTTATACCTCAAATCCGTTTCCACCACTGCCCAGCGAATTCACCGGGCCTTATCTCGCGCTGCGCTTCCGCTTCTATTACAACCCTGACAAGTCAGATCTGGAGTAAGCCGATCCTCATTCTGGGCAAAGATGGTCGAACATAATTGTGTCTCGATATGAAAACCGAAAAGCATTAAGACACGGAGAGCGCGGAGAAAATCCGCAGAGGCCGCCGAGAAGAGAGTTAACTGGATCTGCCTCAGCGCACTCTGCGCAGTTTTTCAGCGAACTCTGCGGTCAAAGGCATTTATCTTGAGAACACCGCGAGAAGGTTACTTCGTCAGATGGAACGCGCGCGAGTGAAACTCCATCACTTCTTCGAAGTGGGATAAGAAATAGTCGATGCTGTGGTCGCCAGGATAGGGGCGATACTCGTCGGGAACTCGCAGCTCGTTCAGTTCCTGATCGAGCCTGGCCGCGCCTTTTTCGAATCCGTAATTATCTTCCTGCCCGCAGTTGAAATAGATCGCCAGCTTGCGCAGTTCGCCCGCATTTTTCTTCGCTAGAAGAAAGGGATCGTTTGCATCCCAATGTCGAATATTGATGGGATTGCCAAACACCGCGGCCATGAGATTGGCCAGTGGATAACCGGAACTCATGGTCGCATCCAATTCTTGCGGTGTTTCGGTGATCAGCGCTGCGCTCTGCGCGCTCACCGCTGAAAAAAGCTGAGGATCCGCAAACGCGAAGCGCAGCGCTCCATAGCCTCCCATCGAAATGCCGGTGATCGCGCGTGCTGGGCGGCCGGGCAATACGCGGTATCTGCGCTCGATATATGGTATGAACTCGCGCAGAAAGAA
>JASHQK010000300.1 GCA_030039195.1 Candidatus Sulfotelmatobacter sp. | reverse complement strand
GTGGAGTTTGCGCAGGAAACCCTGAAGCGTTTCCAAAGCGAAGCCAAAGGCGATCTTGAGGCTCGTCAAAAAGCGGTTGCAGATCTTGTGGCTCCAGTGCGGGAGTCTCTCAGCAAGGTTGACACACAGCTCCAGCAGATTGAGAAAGAACGCGGCCATGCGTACGTAGCGCTACACACGCAGGTGCAGTCGATGATTACCACGCAGAAAGAGCTGCAATCAGAAACCAGCAATCTGGTGCGGGCATTGCGTACTCCAAACGTTCGCGGGCGTTGGGGTGAAATTCAACTGCGGCGCGTAGTCGAGATCGCGGGAATGCTTCCCTATTGTGATTTCGCGGAGCAGGAAACGATTAGCGGTCCAACCGGACGACTGCGTCCCGATCTGGTGGTGAAGCTGCCCGGCGGGAAAAGTGTGGTGGTCGACGCGAAAACGCCACTGCAGGCATTCCTCGACGCATTTGAGACGAACGATGAGGAAACGCGACGCGCAGCGTTGGCCAACCATGCCCGGCAAGTCCGTGAGCACATGAAGACGCTGGCAGGAAAAAACTATTGGGAACAATTCGAGGCCACACCCGAATTCGTGGTGATGTTTCTTCCAGGAGAAACTTTTTTCAGCGCCGCTCTCGAGCAGGATCCCGGGCTGATCGAGCATGGCGTGCTGAACCGAGTCATTCCCGCCTCGCCCACCACTTTGATTGCCCTACTCAAGGCCGTTGCCTATGGATGGAACCAGGAGAAGCTGGCTCGCAACGCCCATGAAATCAGCGCGCTGGGGAAAGAACTTCACGATCGACTTCGCAGCTTAGCGGCGCATATTACCGCGGTCGGCAACGGGCTGGATCGTGCCGTCGAAGCGTACAACAAGGCCGTGGGGTCGCTGGAAAATCGGGTGCTTGTCTCGGCTCGAAAGTTTGCCGAACTGGGAGCGTCGGTTCCAGAACAAATCCCGGAACTCGAACCGGTCGAAACCACTGCACGGGCTCTTTCCTTCGACTGGGACGACGATGGAAATCCAGATTCCGTCCCTTCGCAGGAATGACGGATCCATCTGCCCAAGAGGAACAAGACCAAAATGATCCATCCATCGAGGCTGTTACGAATCGCGTGCCGTCCGCTGACGCGGACTCGGTCAATTCCACTTTCGAGGTTTCGGGCTCTATTGAGCCGAGCTTTCATTAGCCGCCGCTTCGCGGCTGGCACATGATTTATCCCACTCTGCATGCTGGGCGAGTTTCGTAACACCTTCCCATCGGACCCCGTCCGACACCAATATTTCCGGGGGCTCCAGCATCGTGTAGTGGCTTCCTACGGAACATATTTTCTCGATCTGAAAGCATCTCCGAGAGAAAGACCGTTGGAGCCATAATCGGAACTGAATACTAAATCTTAAAGAAACATCCCAAAAGACATATCGCTTGTTCGAATTCGCATTTATAATTTTGGAAGTACATTAGTCTTAAAGACTTAGCTTCCCAGGGACCACACCCAGATGGCAGCGAAGTTGCTTATTGAGGAGCCGAGAGATGTCGCACCACAGGTAGACCGGCCCTCCAGGGGTTCGGGGCCAGTGTCGAAACCCATGAATCGGGAAAGCCAATCTCGCTTCATCGCCGTCCTGCTCTTCCTGCTGACCGTCGCTGCTGTGGTCTTTGCCGGCTTCAATTTTCAGAAAGAGCGGACTTCGTCGGTCCCTGACGACGGCGTCTGGTGGAGCGAACGTAGCGGACATCTGGTTGCCGATCGGGTCGACATAGCCGGGCAAGGAGCCAAAGCTGGCATCAAGCCTGGTGACGAGCTTGTGTCGGTCAATGGCTCTGAGGTCCGGAGCACGCCGGCGCTGGAACGACAGCTCTATGCAACGGGAGTATGGCACAACGCCTCGTATTCGCTCGTACGAGATGGTGTTTCTTTTGACAGCAAGGTCCTTCTCCAACCTGCAGACCGTTCCCTCAACAGCTGGCTGCGACTGATCGCCCTCATCTATCTCGGAATTGGAATTTACGTTCTGTTGCGGCGCTGGACCGCCGCGGGATCGACGCACTTCTATATTTTCTGCCTGGTTTCGTTCGTCGCATACTCCTTCAAGTACACGGGCAAGCTGAACGATTTTGACTGGACGATTTATTGGAGCAACATCGTCGCGTGGCTGCTGCAACCGGCGTTATTTCTGCATTTCGTTTTGACCTTCCCGGAAAAACGGCAGTTTGTGCGGCAGCGTCCGTGGCTGCTAAGTTTGGCCTACCTTCCTGGAGCGATTCTGCTCGGGCGGCACGTTTTGGCGCTGCGGCTCGCCCAGGCGACCGGTAACTTGCGTTGGACCATGGACCGGGAAGAGATGGCCTATGGGGCGATTCTGTTCATCGCGTCTGCCGTTGTGCTTGGGTACAGCTATAGCCGCGCCAGCACGACCATACTGCGCCAGCAGTTGAAATGGGTCACTCGCGGCACCGTCCTGGCAATTGTTCCCTACACGCTGTTCTACGTCCTGCCTTTCCTGATGGGTTCGTTGCCGGGTACGGCAATGAAATTGTCTGTCTTGTCGCTAGGGCTGTTGCCGTTAACCTTCGGATACGCGATTTTCCGCTATCGCTTGATGGATGTGGACCTCATCTTCAAGCGTGGCGTCGTCTATACGCTGGCCGCCGCTACGGTTGCGGGTTTGTATTTCGCTCTCGTCGCCGGCGTGGCCTCGCTGGTACAAATGCGGCGACCTACCAGCGGCGCCGTCGGCTTGATTCTGGCAGTAGTCGTGACCGCGTTACTGTTCGATCCGGTGCGCAAATGGATTCAGGATCGAGTCGATCAGTTCTTCTATCGCGCCCGCTATGATTACCGCCGCACGCTCATCGAATTCGCCCGCGATCTCAGTTCAGAGACAGACCTGAGAGCGCTGCTATCTTCCGTGATCGATCGTCTCTCGCGGACCCTTGCCGTCGACCGGATCGCCATTTTCCTGAACACGAGCGAAGAACCGGAACAATTCGTGCTCGCCAAGTCCTGCGGCATTACTCCCGCCCACCGGCTCGATCTCGGTTTTCTGGCTGTGCCGCGGCCGGAGGCTGCCGGACATCTTTTCTTCGAAAACACTCACCTAGCGCTGCGCGAAACCCCGGAGTCGCAAGAAACGATCGCGCGGCTGGATTTGAACTACTACATCCCATGCCGCGCGCAGCAGAAAACGATTGCGGTGCTTGGCCTCGGGAAAACGACGAAGGGCGATTTCCTCTCCAGTGAAGACGTGGAGTTACTGGAAACCCTCGGCGGGTATCTCGGCATTGCCATTCAGAATGGCCGACTCTACGCCTCACTCCAGCAGAAGGTCGCCGAATATGAGCGTCTGAAGGATTTCAACGAGAATATCGTGGAGTCCATCAATGTCGGCGTGATGGCCCTCGACATGGAAGACCGCATCGAAAGCTGGAATGCGCAGATGGAGGTGATGTACGCCATGCCACGCTGGCAGACGCTGACGCAGCCCCTGCGCACTGTGTTTCCGGCCGAGTTCGCTGAAGAGTTCTATCGCGTGCGGCAAAATGCCGGAATCAACAATCTGTACAAGTTCCGTCTGAAGACGCCGGCCGGCGAAACCCGCACCGTCAACGTGGCCATTGCTCCGCTGGTCACGCGCAAGTTCCAGGTGGTGGGACGCTTGGTCATCATGGACGACATTACCGAGCGCGTGGAACTCGAGAGCCAGCTTTCCCAAGCCGACAAGCTGTCGTCGATCGGGCTGCTGGCAGCGGGAGTCGCGCACGAGGTCAACACTCCGCTGGCGGTGATTTCTTCCTACACCCAAATGCTCGCCAAGCAACTGCAGGGCGATCCGCAGAAATCGGGGCTGCTCGAAAAAATCACACGGCAAACTTTCCGTGCTTCGGAAATCGTGAATAACCTGCTGAATTTCTCACGCACCAGCGGGACCGAATTCGCCGACGTGGATGTGAACAAGATCATCACCGACACACTCACCCTTCTTGACCATCAGTTCAAAACAGCGAAAGTCCGTGTTTCTTCGGAACTCACTCCAGGAATCTCTCCGATTCAGGGGAATGCCGGAAGATTGCAGCAAGTCTTCTTGAACCTGTTCTTGAACGCCAAAGATGCGATGCCCAACGGGGGCACGCTGCGCGTGGCCACCGGCAACGGGGAAATGGTCAGCATCCGAGTTTCCGACACCGGTTCCGGCATTGCTCCGGAACATATACACCGAATTTACGATCCATTTTTCACCACCAAAACCGCGCCCAAGGAGGGCCAGACGCGCGGAACGGGCTTGGGCTTGTCGGTCACGTACGGCATTATCCAGGAACACGCGGGCAAGATCCGCGTGGAGAGCGCACCCGGAGCGGGCACGACTTTCGCCCTCGATTTCCCTCTGAGCAGGAAGGCAGTTCATGTCTGAAGCAGCCGTCATCACACACAGCACGATGAACGCTCATCCCTCGCCCGCCGGATCAGTGCTCATCATCGACGACGAAGCGGAGATTCGCGAATCTCTCCAAACCCTGCTCGAGCTGGAAGGCTTCGAGATCGAAACGGCCGAGAATGGCGAAGAAGGATTGTTGCAAATCGAGAATCGTCCCTTCGACCTCGTGCTGCTGGATCTGGCTCTTCCCGGCCGCGATGGGATGGAGATTCTTTCCGACATTCGCGGTCACGACCCGCAATTGCCGGTCATTATGATCACGGCTTATGGGACAGTCGAGAACGCGGTTCGCGCCATGCAATCCGGCGCGGCGAATTTCATCCAGAAGCCGTGGGACAACGAAAAACTGCTGGCCGACGTGCGGGCTGCAGTGGGCTGGCGCCGCGCCGAGGAAGAAAACGTTCAGCTCAAGCGAGCGCTGAAACAGCGTTACAACTTCGAAAATATTGTGGGCAAGAGCGAGCCCATGCTGAAGATTTTCGACCTGGTGGCGCAGGTCGCCAATAGCCGGTCCACCGTTTTATTGCAGGGCGAGAGCGGCACCGGCAAGGAAGTCATCGCCAAGGCCATCCACCTGAATTCTCCGCGGCGCGACAAGCCGTTCGTTCCGGTCAATACCGGATCGATGCCGGCAGACCTTTTGGAATCGACGCTTTTCGGCCACGTCAAGGGCGCGTTCACCAGCGCCATCGCGTCGAAGAAAGGTCTGTTCGAGGTCGCCGATAAGGGCACTCTGTTTCTTGACGAGATCGCGACCATGGGCCTGGAGACACAGGCCAAGATCCTGCGCGTTCTGCAGGATCGGCGTTTCATGCATCTGGGAGGCATTCAGGAGATTCAAGTCGATGTGCGGATCATCGCGGCGACAAACATCGACTTGCGGCAGATGGTCCGCGAAGGGCGATTCCGCGAAGATCTGTTCTATCGGCTGAACGTCATCAGCATCGATTTGCCGCCGCTTCGGCAGCGCAAAGAGGACATCCCTTTGCTGGTGGAATTCTTCCTGAAAAAATACGCGGAAGAGAACGGCCGTCCGGTGCCGCGGATCACTCCCGAGGCGCTGCGTCCGCTGATGGCCTACTCGTGGCCGGGAAATGTTCGCGAACTGGAAAATGTGATCGAGCGCGCGGTCGTGCTTTCCTCCGGGCCGGAGATCACCACAAGTCTCCTTCCCGATTCGATGCTAGGCCGCAATTCCTCGCTCGGCCTGCACGATCCGCCATCGGACGCTTCATTATTCGAGATCGTTGACGATGTGCAGCGGCGCATCATCGCCGACATGCTCGAGCGCTGCAACTGGAACCAGACAGAAGCGGCCGAGCGCTTTCACGTGCCGCTTTCCACGCTGAATCAGAAAATCCGCCGGCTGAATATTGAGATCAAGAAAAAGAATCACCGCGGCTGAGTTGATCGTTAGGGTATGAATGTGCTTAACCTTTTCTGGCTCGACGTGATCTGTTTGGCCCTCATCTGCGTGCTCGTTAACGGAGCGCTCACAGGGAATTTTTACTCCCACGGGAGAAGCGGCCGCCATAGGCTGATTGCCTCCATCAAATCTCATCGGCTGCGCCTCGTTTTTCTTCTCTTGGCGGTAGGACTGTCAGTGTGGGTCATCATCGACTTAAGGCAGAAACTGTCTTTGTTGTAACCGCAAACCCTTCGGTCCGGTGCTCGATAGGCGTGGCGGCATGGGCACGAATGTAACGCGGTTCCACGCGCCGCTCTCCACGCTGAATCAGAAAATCCGCCGGCTGAATATTGAGATCAAGAAAAAGAACCACCGCGGATAGGGAGAACTGCGCGGGTGCGCTGGGCCGGACCGCCGAGGGCCGCTGTCCCTGCCAGCGTTGAGTCGCATGTGCAAGGCAAATCATTTTACTCGCTGTTTGAGTGCACGGTTCCGTTGTGCGAGTGTCGCCCCCACCAGCCTCCGCACGAGGTCCAACCCCAGAAACCAATCCAGAGCAGCAGGGAAAGCAGGATTACAACAGGCCACAACCAGGGCGCGTTCGACGCGGTGGCAGCGCCTGGCTGCCTTTCGAGGGCGCGGCGGCTTTGTTCTTCGAGACGGTGTTCTTCAGGAGTGTCGCGCTGTTGCGGGGACATGGACCGCCTCAGAAAAGCCCTTCTAATGGAGATGCATGGCGACGTTCACGAGATGCCGCGTTCGAGTCTCTGCTGGACCCTTTGGCCGCGATGCTCACCGCGCGTGGAAGGCGAACCATTCGCTTTGCGCTGCCGAAAATCCCACTTCTCGCGAAACCAGCGAGAAGTGGGGCACCACAGTTTCCTTTTTGCCGGGCCGAAGGGCGATGGATACTCAGGGCAGGCTGCATTGCCCCTGCGCTCAATTCAAAAACAATTTTTCGGCCGTGTCGACTACGGCCCTTCCGATCGCGAGCGACGCCGTTGCTGCCGGCGAAGGAACGTTGAGCACGTGTAGAACATTGCGCGAGGGCACGAATTGGAAATCATCGACCAGCGCGCCGCCAGGGGTGACGGCCTGTGCCCGCACTCCCGAGCCCCCCGGAACGAAATCGTCATCCCTGACTTCCGGCAGCATGCGTTGCAAGGCGCGCACGAAAGCAGACTTTGACAGCGAACGATACCACTCCGCCAGGCCATCGCGCCAAAGTCGGCCAGCCATACGCCAGAATCCGGAGTAAGTCACAGACGACGCCAAGTCGCGAAGATTGACGTCGGAGCGGCGATAACCCTCGCGAGCAAGCGCCAACACGGCGTTGGGGCCGGCATCGACTTTGCCCGTAACGCGTCGAGTGAAATGCACTCCCAGGAAAGGAAAACGGGGGTCGGGCACGGGATAGATCAGCGCACGAACCAGGGACGCGCGCTCGGGGACGAGATCGTAATATTCGCCGCGGAACGGGATGATCTGCGCGCTGGGTGTGTCGCCCGCCATCCGGCTGATGCGATCGCTGAACAGTCCGGCACAGTTGATGAGCGCCCGTGTGGAGAACGCACCCCGCACTGTTTCGAGGACGATCTCATTTTCCGATCGTTTGATGCCGGTCAATGCAGCTGAAGTAAGTACGCTGCCGCCAGCCGCGGAGATGAGTTCCGCATATTTTTCGCACACCAGCGCGTAGTCGGTCACTCCCGTGGCAGGAACGTACAGCGCCTTGATGCCGCGAGCGTGTGGCTCGAACTCGCGTAGCTCCTCGGGTCCGATGAGGCGCAAGCCGGCCAAGCCGTTAGTTTGGCCGCGACGGCAAAGATCTTCCAGTCGAGGAAGTTCGTCAGGAGTCGTGGCGACGATGACTTTCCCGCAGACTTTGTGAGGGATGCCGTGCTGGCCGCAGAATTCGACCATGGCCGCGGCGCCGGTGACACAAAGCCGCGCCTTCAAGGAACCCGGCTTGTAATAAACGCCGGAGTGAATGACACCACTGTTGTGTCCGCTTTGATGGCGGGCGACGCCGTCTTCCTTCTCTAGCACCAGCAACCGAAGCTGGGGGAACCGGCGTGTGATTTCTAGTGCGACCGCAAGGCCCACGACGCCAGCCCCGATCACCGCAACGTTGAAACGGGAATCAGTCATGGATGATGGAACGTCCTAGTGTATTGGATCTGCTTTATTTCAGCAGCCTCATTTGGGCTACCCTCTGGAGAACAGCCACTCCGACTTCACGCGGTGGAAAATCCCACCCTTCGATAGGCTCCGGGCAGGCTTTCTCGCAAGACCGTCGAGGAGTGGGGCACGCCCGTCCAGCTCTCAGTTTACGACGAGCGAAACCTGCGTGCTCTGCCCGGAATCCGCAGGAGTTCCCGGCGAAGTCCCGGTTACGGTGATGGTATAGACTGCACCGGCGGTGGTCACATTGATGGCCGAACTGAGAGCCGATGTCCCAAAAGAATCCGCGGCCGCCACCGCGAACGTGTATTGTGTTTGGGCGGTAAGTCCAGAGACCGCGTAATTGGTGTTCGTCGACGTATTGGCCAGTGGAGTCGGTTGCGCGCCGCCTATACCCTCATAGACTGTGTAATCGACGGAGCACCCCACGGTAGCGCTGGACGCATTCCAGTTCAGAGTTGTACTCGTGCCGGTCGTGGACGATGCTGCCAGCCCGGTGGGCGCGCTAGGCACGGCGGAACAGCTTCCACCACCTCCGCCGCCGCTGCTGGCTCCGCTGCAGGACAATAACACGAAAGCCAGCGGCAAAATCGAGACCGCGAGCCAGGCGGTCATTGTCTTTGACGACCGTTTCGACGCGGCGAGCACGAGACCGCCGAACATCAGTCCCGGCAAGAGCATCCACATCGCCAATCTGGAATGGCGAGTTGAGTCGCCTGTCGACGATGAGGTCGAGATCGTCATGACCACATCCACAGCCGAGTTTCCCGGAGTAATCGCCCCTGAGGGATTGAATGAGCACTGCGCTCCTACCGGCAGTCCGGAACAGGAGAGCGTAACTGCGCCACTGAATGATGTGCCCACCGGTTGGACGACCAAGTTGTAAGGCCCGGTGGTTTACCCCGGATTCACTGTCTGGCTCGTGGTTGAAGACGTGACCATGAAATCCTGGTTGACGGTAAGCGCAACGATGTATGAGTGCGCAGGCGATCCTGTCGTGTCTTGCGTGTTGACTTTGATGTTGTAGCTATTCGGGCTCGCATTATTCGGAACGTTAATGCTGAGCGAAAAGTTTGCTGACCCGCCGCTGGAGACGCTGATCGGGTTCGCGGGAGCGACACTGCAGGTCGCGGCAGCCAGGGCACTGGCATCGCAGGTGACATTGATTTTCCCGGAATATTGATCCAATGAGGTGATGGTGAGGTTGGCAACGGCCTGGCTTCCGGGAACCGTGGAAACCGCCTGAGTTCCTGAGATTGAGTAATCGCCGACATTGAACGGCACGGTGAGCGACTGCTGGAGCGAGCCCGAAGTTCCTGTGACTGACACCGAGTAACTTCCGGCAGAGAGACTTGTGCCGTTGACGGTGAGTGTCACCGTCGCCGGGAACGTGCTAACCGAGGTCGGGCTAATGCTGCAAGTACCGGAGCCATATGTGCTTGAACAGCTCAAGCTAACTGTTCCGCTGAAGCCGCTCTGCGCCGTAATGGAGATTGATCCCTGCGTGCCGGTGCTGCCAGCATTGACCTCGGGAAAAGCGGCGGGTTCCGTCAATGTGAAAAGACCAGTCGGTGCCGCGGTTACCGTCAGTGTGAAGGATGTGGTAACAATCGCAGAGGTTCCCGCTGTCGTCGCCTGAATCGTGATGGGATAGCTTCCCGTAGGCGCATTACTGGGAACGGTGACGGTAACACTCACGTTTGCTGGCGTGCTCGAGGTTGGAGTGACCGTTGCTGACGGGGAAAAATTACAAGTGGCATCGGGAATCGTGTCGCTGCAGGAAAGATTGACCGCTTGATCGAAAGAACCGGCGGCTGTAACTTGAAAGCTCACCGCGGGAGATGTGCCTCCCTGCGGCACACTGGCGCTCGCAGACAAGGGGGGAGTAAGCCCGAATCCGACCACGTTGAAAATCACCGGAACTTCCTGCGTGATTTGATTTGGATCTGCCCCGACTCCCTGAATATTGAAGTTGTAAGTTCCGATCGCGCCACCGACAGTTACCGTAAATGGCGTACTGGATCCTGGACTGAGAGCGGCCGGCGAAATCGTGCATGTGCTCGGAGGCGATGTCGTTCCCGCGACGCAGTCGAGGGTTACGGTGCTCGCGTATCCATTCACCGCGGTCGCAGTTCCATTGAGAACACCGGTTTGGCCCGAGAACACAGTCAACGGAGAATTGGAAATCGCGAGTTGATAATCAGGAGTAGAGACGAGGTTGTATTGCCAGATGCCGCGGCCATACGTCGAGGCACGCAAGAGTTTCTGGCCTCCAGCGTTAAACAGCGCCAACGCAGTCACAGCGACGTTGGGCAGAAATCCCATGCTGCCCGAGGACGGGCCAACTTCACTCCAGGACGCTGGCGCAAACGTTGAGCTGACGAAAACTCCGATATCGGTTCCGACATAAACCAACGCAGAGTACGAATCAACGAGAACAGCGTTGGTTGGCGAGTCGGGAAGATTCCCGGTAAAGTCGATCCAGTTCTGACCCGCGCTTGTCGTTTTCCAGACATGTCCGGGCCCTCCGGTGAATCCCATGATCGTGACATATGCAGTCTGGCCGCTGGGATCGGAAGAATCGATGGCCACACTCGAGATGGGAAACTGATTTGGATTGATGGTACCCTGCGGACCGTTATTCGTTATCTCGGTGAAGCTCGCTGGGCCCGCAGTCGCATTCGTGGTCACCCACACGCTGCCGCCAGTGGGAGAAGATAGAGGTCCCTCCAGCGGACCGTATCCATTCGTGGTGGCGTACACCACGGTCGAACCATTTGTATCGGTCGGCCCTCCGGCGGCGATGGCGCGCACCTGATTCACTTCGCTTCCCGAGCACGTTCCCGAGCCTAGCGTGTCGAAGTTGGGGCTCAAGTCCGTGTACGAACCACCGCTGCGCGGACCGCGCCAGATGCGGCACGTCCCGACGAGCAGCGCCGATGACGATTGCCAATCGAGTATGTAAGGAAAATCGAAAGCGCCGTCATCCCCTCCGAGATCGTCGCTGGTTACCGCAGGAGTAAACGCGCTGTCGATGCAGTCGACGCCATTGGGACAGAACTGAATGACGAGACCTCCGGGCGGGATGTCGGGATTGGACGCATAGAAATCCGAAGAGACGTTCGGATCGATGGCAGTGAAAGCGCCGTCCCCGCCGAGCACATTGCCCCATGCCGAATTGCTCGTCGCCTGATTGGTTGCGGGAGAGCCGTTATCCTGCGCACCGCCTAGGACTGTGTTCGCGTCGCTGGGATGCTCGGAGAAGCTGACGAATTGCGTCATCGAACCGAGATTCTGATTGAGATCGTCGAATGCGTTTGTACCAGAGCACGACCCGGTATTAATGCCTAAGACTCCGTCGAGCGCACGGTAGAGTCCGCCATCGTTCGCAAAATACAAAAGAACGTTGCCGGAATCGCTTCCCGACCCAGGAATCAAGTACCCCAGTGCGTGCTGCCCAGGATGCACGTGTGCGGGTGCAGAGATGGGATCGCATCCGTAAGCGTGCGTGAGGTTCATGAACGGGGACTGGGCGCACGTCGGATTTTGAGAGCTGATTGAGCATCTGTAGAGATTGATCGATCCGGCATAGAGCTCCGTGGCTGCACCGTTCGGCGCCGCCAGCAGCTCCAGATCGTAGAAGCCTTGCTCGACGCCGCAGCCAAACGGATCGCCGCAGTTGGTGATTCCGGAATCAGAGATCTGTGTCCACGATGCGCCGCCGTTCAGGCTCTGCCATATTCCGCCGTCGGTCAGTTCGCCCGCAGAGTAGTAGACGAACCATACATACATCTCATTGCGAATGGGAACGACAGTGATCTCGGCGCGGAATATGGGACAAGTCTGCCCATTCGAGGTCGACTGTGGCGGACAGGCCGATGTGTTGAGCAGGGCGCCGGCGGGCTGATTCGCGAGCCGCGTCCAATTCACGCCGTCGGGCGAAGAATAGAACCCGTGATATCGGACAGCGGCGAAGAATAATCCGGCGCTCGCGTTGTAGACCACGGATGTGGCGGATTGCGCATCGGTCGCGCCGCCGGGATCAGAAATCGCGTCGTAGTTCCAGGTCTGGCCGGCATCGAGCGAGGTATATAGTCCAGGCATGGTGTTGGACGAGACCGCACCCGAAACTATCCCTTCCGACGAAGTTGCCATGGCAGCAACGACCGTATTCATCTGCGACGTGGCCGTGCTGAAGGCCATGCGACTTCCACCCAGACCGGCGAATGACAGTGCGCCGCTGTTCGCAGTCGAGATCAAGTTCCACGAGCTACCGGCATTGCTGGAGCGCAGAATGCCCAATCCAAAATATGAGTCGCCGGCGTTGTCGGCTTAGCTTCAGACTGCCACATCCGAAGAAAGTAGTAAATTTCACTTACCGGCTTCTAGAGATCCACGAGATGGAAATACGCCCAACTTGTGGGCGTAATCCATTGCGACTAGGCGTGGGCGAGTTGCTTTTCCAACTGCTCCGACTCCTTGGCTTTCCGGGCCGTGGGCGTTTCCTTCGCAATCGGTTTGCTTTCCGGCTTCGTCGTCGGTGCAGGTGCAGCAGGTTTCGACGCCTCTTGCTTCTTCTGCTCCCGTGCCACCCGTTTGTCGTATA
>JASHQK010000023.1 GCA_030039195.1 Candidatus Sulfotelmatobacter sp. | reverse complement strand
ACGAAATACATATGGGACCTGGCTCTGGACAATGCCGGAAACCTGTTCGTCGCGACCGGCGATCACGGAGAAATCTATAAAGTCAGCACCAATGGCGATCATTCCCTGTTTTTCAAAAGCGACGAAACGCATATCCGCGTGCTGGCGCTTGATGCGCAAGGAAACCTGATCGCGGGAACGGACGGCAGCGGACTGATCTATCGCATATCGCCGGCGGGCGAAGCCTTCGTGTTGTACAGCGCGCCCAAGAAGGAAATCACCGCGCTGGCGCTCGATCATGAGGGCAATATCTACGCGGCTGGGGTGGGAGAGAAGAAATCAGAGACAGCCGCGTCGATGGGCGCCACTTCAACCCTGATCGCGATGCCGGCGGCTACTCCGCTGGTGGCGGGTCCGCAGGCTCCGGGCCTTACGATAACTCCCGCGCCGAACGCCACACCCGTCGCGCAACTTCCGTTTACCGGAGGCGGCGCGACCGGCGGCTCCGATGTATACCGAATCGCGACCGACGGATCACCCTCGACGTTGTGGAGTTCGCATGACGATCTCGTCTATGCGCTCGCGTTTGATTCCCACGGCCAGTTGCTGGCGGGGACGGGAAATCGCGGACACATTTTTGCCATTACGGGGCCGGATCAATTTTCTGATCTGCTGAAAGCGCCGGCATCGCAGATCACCAGCTTCACGAAAGCCTCCGACGGCGGTCTCTACGCCGCCAGCAGCAATCTGGGCAAAGTCTTCGTGTTAGGACCGGGTCCGGAAAATGAGGGCACTTATGAAAGTGATGTCTTCGACGCAAAAATTTTTTCGCGCTGGGGACGGGCCGACTTCCGGGGCTCGGGAAACGTCGATTTGCTGGCGCGCAGCGGCAACGTAGACAATCCCGATCGCAACTGGAGCCCCTGGGAGAAAATCGACCTGAGCGGAAATCATGAGACCGGAGTTCCTTCCGCACGCTATGCGCAGTGGAAAGCCGTGCTGCACGCGGGAAAGGCCAAGCCCGAAGTCGAGAGCGTCACTCTTTACTATCTCCCCAAGAACGTCGCGCCGGTGATTGACGATGTCTCGGTACAGGTGGGCGTGCGCTATCAGCCTTTCAAGGCACCTCCTCTCACGATCGGCGCGGATGTGACCGGATCGGCGGGCGCGCATTTCGATTCTCCCGTGCCCAGCACGCACGACCGGGATGCGATTGGAGTGAAGTGGAATGCCCACGATGAAAACGACGATCAGCTTGTCTATTCGCTCTATTACCGTGGCGACGATCAAAGCCGCTGGCTGCTGCTGAAGGACAATATCACTGACAAAGCTTACTCATTCGATGCCAGTCTGCTTCCCGACGGCGGCTACGAGGTAAAGGTTGTAGCTTCCGACTTGCCATCCCACTCTCCCGGTGAGGCGCTCACCGCCGAAAGAGTGAGCCGGCGATTTGAAGTTGACACGACGCCTCCACAGATTCAGAATCTGGCGGCCTCGCTGGAGGGCAAGCAGATTCATGTGCGCTTTCGCGCCGAAGATGGATTTTCGACGATCAAACGCGCGGAGTTTTCCATCGACGCCGGCGATTGGAAATATGTCGAGCCGGTTGGGGAATTGTCGGACGCCAAAACGGAAAGCTACGATTTCAAAATCCCGTTGCAAAGTCCCGACGACGAAGCGCCCGAGCACGTGGTCGTTGTGCGCGTCTATGACAAGTACGACAACATTGACGCAGCAAAAACGGTGTTGCGGGGTAGATAAAGAAATGTCGCAGGGCATGTAGGGAGCCGCCCTCGGCTGTCCGGCGGAGCGAAGCTCCGCTGGCTGCGCCACTGAAGGAAGAATTAACCGGCCGCGAGATAGATATAACGCAGGATAAACAGGGCCGTCAGGATCCAGATCACCAGGCTGACGTCACGAAATTTTCCTGCCGCGATCTTCACCAGCGTGTAAGAAATCACTCCCAGGCTGAGCCCAGTTGCAATGCTGAAGGTCAGCGGCGTGGCCAGCAAGGTTACGAACGCAGGAATGGCTTCCGTGAAGTCGGGCCACCGCACGCGGCCCATGGATTCCGTCATCAGTGCTCCGACCAGAACGAGCGCCGGAGCTGTTGCGTAACCCGGGATCGCACTGGCCAATGGCGCACAAAACGCCGCCAGCAGGAACAGCACCGCGACGAACAAATTGCTGAGCCCAGTCTTCGCTCCAGCCGCCACTCCCGCAGCGCTTTCAATGTAACTGGTGACAGTGGAGGTGCCGGTGAGAGCTCCAAAAATGCTGCCGATTGCATCGGAAACCAGTGCGCGGCCGACGCGGGGGATCTTGCCGTTCTCAACGAATCCGCCTTGCTCACAAACTCCGACCAAAGTTCCGATGTTGTCGAAAAGATCCACGAACAGAAAAATGAAAATGATTTCGAGCAGGCCCAAGTGCAGCGCGCCGCGCAGATCAAGTTGCAGAAACGTTGCCGAGGGATGAGGCAGCGAAAAGATCCCCGACGGCCAGGCCGCCATGCCGCGAAAAATCCCGAGAAGCGTAGTAGCGACGATGCCGATCAGAATGGCGCCGGTAATCTTGCGCGCCATCAACACCAGCATGATCGCAAGACCGATGCACGCCAGCTGCGTTTCGTGATTGGCGAACGTCCCAAGCCCAACAAAGGTTGCCGGATTCGCCACCACAATTTTTGCATTGCGTAGCCCGATAAACGCAATGAACATGCCAATTCCGCCGGCCGTCGAATGCTTCAGGCAATCAGGAATGCCGTTGACAATCTGCTCGCGAATGCCGGTCACGGTGAGCAAGAGAAATAGGCAACCCGAGAAAAAAATGACGCCCAGCGCCGAGCGCCACGGCACGTGCATGCCCAGACATACGACGTAGGTGAAATACGCGTTCAGTGACATGCCGGGCGCAAGCGCGATCGGATAGTTGGCGTACAGGCCCATGACCAGCGTGGCAACGGCTGAGGCAATGCAGGTGGCAAATAATACGCCTTCCACAGCCATGCCGGTCTCCGACAACATCTTCGGATTGACCGCGATAATGTAGGCCATGGTGAGAAATGTCGTGAGGCCGCCAAGAAATTCGTTGCGAATCGTCGTGTTGTTTTCGCGCAGTTGAAAGAAGCGGTCGATGACGCTCCGTTTTACGATCGCAGACGATGATGTCGTGGTCATTGACATAGAGTTTCGCAACGAATCGGACATTCTACGGCATCGCCGCCGGATTGCGGCGAAACCAGGATCAGAATTCTCGATCATCGAATAGAAAATGGCAGCGGCGGCATCGTGCCCGCTGTCGGGTAGGCGACTCCCCCGCTCCACGGGGGCGCCGAGATGGTGGTGCTGCCTTTAAGAGAACGAGCTGCCCGAATCCATAGCAGCGGCAGGAGCATTTTCAAATCGCGACACGCTGATCTCCTCGAGCGATCCCGCATGCCGAAGTTCGGGAAACAGCCACGCCCACAGCACAATCACGACCAGCGTTCCGACTCCGCCCAATACCACGGCGGGAACCGTTCCGAACCATTGCGCCGTCAAGCCCGATTCGAATTGCCCGAATTCGTTCGAAGTCCCGATAAAGATCATGTCGACAGCGGTGACGCGGCCGCGCATTTCGTCGGGCGTGGCCAGTTGGGTGAGTGTCGCGCGAATAATGACGCTGATCATATCGCTGGCGCCGAGCAGAACAAGGGCGATCAGCGAAATCGTGAGGCTGCGCGAAAGTCCAAAGATGATCGTAAAAATTCCGAAGCCAGCCACCGCCCACAAAAGCGTTGGGCCAGATCGCCCGCGCAATGGGCGATGCGCAAGCACGACGGCCATGAGAGCGGCTCCGACTCCCGGCGCTGTCCGCAGCAGACCCAGCCCCCACGGTCCGGTGTGCAATATTTCGCGCGCATATACGGGCAGCAGCGCCACGGCTCCTCCCAGCAGCACGGCAAATAAATCCAAAGAAATCGCACCCAGAATCAGCTTGCGCCCCCAGATGAAGTGCAAACCGGCAAATACACTCTTCAGCGTCATGCTGCGCGGCGAAGTCACTTGCCGCGGGCGTGCCTGAAATTGGGGCCGGATGCGGAAGCTGGAAATCGTTGCGCCCATGGCAATCAACATCGCAATCGCGTAAACCGCGGATGGCCCTCGCGCAGCGGCGTAAAGAAGGCCGCCGAACGATGGTCCGAGAATTGTGGCTCCCTGAAAAATCGTTGCGTTCCAGGCGACGGCGTTGGGGAAGTCTTTTTCCGGAACGAGCTGCGGCAAGATCGAGCGGCTGGCTGTGCTGTTAAACGATCGCACCACGCCAATCAGAACCAGAACCACGTAGATCGGTCCCGCCGTGTGCGGTACGCGATGTGTGAGTGCGAGCAATAGAGCGAAGCAGATGCCGTAGCCCGCATAACAGGCAGTGAGTACGTGGCGCCGCTCATAGTGGTCCGAGGCGTGCCCGGATACCGGAAACAGTAGAAAGCTCGGCAGAAATTGCGCCAGCCCAACGTATCCCAGATCGAGCGGACGCTTGGTGATCTCATAGACCTGCCATCCAACGGCCACCGCCTGCATTTCCACCGCGGCCACGATGAGAAAGCGGGCGATTTCAAAAATGACGAACGCAGGGTGCGCGAAGGCGGCTCGTCCAGCTCTGGCGTCGGTCGGGGCGGACATGAACTTCTAATCTGACACAGAAATGCATCCGGCGGATGCAAAGAGTTCTGCGGAGTGCCGTTCAGTGAGTCCGGGCCAGGGAACTACAGGGAATTACCAGGATCAGCTTTGTCCCGCCGCGCTGGAGTTTGCCGAGGCCGTGAAGACCTCGACCCGATTCCTGCCGTTCTTCTTCGCCTCGTACATGCTGACATCGGCCTGGCGAAGGAACTCGGAGACGGGGCAGTCGCGGCCGGCTGTGGTCGCAGTCACGCCCATGCTCAGAGTTGCGGAAGCATGACCGAATGGCGTCTCGATGGGATCCTTGCCCACGCGATCGCGAATCGCATCGGCTCGGCGTACGCCATTTTCCAGATTGCAGCCGGGCAGGATGATCAGGAATTCCTCGCCGCCGTAGCGGCCCACAATGTCATAAGGCCGCAGATCGACTTTCAGCCGCCGCGCCACTTCCTTCAGTACTTCGTCTCCGGCGGCATGCCCCAGAGTGTCATTCACGCGCTTGAAGTGATCGATGTCGGCCAGAATCACGGCCGCGGGCTTCTGCTCGCGTCGCCCGCGCGCGAATTCGCGCTCGAACGCAGCCAGAATTTCTGACCGGTTGAGCAGGTTGGTCAGAAAATCGTGCGTCGCGGCAAACCGCAAAGATTGCTGCAGATCGAGAATCCTCTTCGCCACCATGATTCGCGAGCGCAGTTCCGTGGGATCGATCGGCTTTGACAGATAATCGTCAGCTCCCGCGTCCATCGCGGTGTTCCGGTCCTTCTTGTGCGTCTTCGCGGTAAGCATGACGGTATAAACGTAGTGTCCCTGAGCCAGTTTGCGGATACGCCGCAGCACGTCAATGCCATCGAGCCCGGGAAGCAGCCAATCCAGCAGCGCGAGATCCGGAGGATTCGGTGCTTCCAGCAACTTGATGGCTTCCGTGCCGCTGCCCACGGACTGATACTCGAATCCCCAATCCGTGAGATAAGCGCCGAGTTTGCGCCGTTCGATGTACGAATCTTCGACCAACAAAATCTTCATGCTCACGCCCCGTTCGGATCGTGGCAGAGACGATGGTCACTTACAAGTTACGCGTATGCACCAAAGGACATGTCTGGCTGGAGATGCGGTTCAGGCGATTACCGGAACATTAGAAATTCCTGCGGTACCGAAGACCCGGCTATAGCGCTCAATCTCCGAGGCCGGCCCCAGAGCCTTGGCATAGTTGTCGGAAAGTTTCACCGCAGGACGACCTTCAACCGTCGAGACTTTGCAGATCAGACTGATCGGATCAAATCCGTCGCCCTCATTCGGGTTACATCCCCGAAAATCATTGGTGAGCAGCGTTCCCCAGCCCGCACTGAAGCGAATCCGGCGCTCGGGCGTCCATTTGTTGCGATCCTGAAAATCGTTGGCACTGCGGAAATCCTCTGCTTTCAGCCCCCGCGCCATCCTGCCGGCGAAATAGGCGTGCAGCCCCAGAATGCTGTCAATATCCAATGTGTCGGAACAGATCAGCAGCTTCTCGCGCGGATTGCGCCCGCGCGCCGTCAGCCAATCAATATATTCGTCCCCGGCGATATACGGATTCTTGCTGTCCACACGCTGGCCGGTCCAATCGGCGACCCAGTCTGGAGCGTCTGCGAGAAACTGCGTCGTTCCGAACGTATCCGGTAACATCACGCGCAGCGCGCCTTCGTAAGTCTGCTGCCAGAGTTCGAGCACCTCATATTGCGACTTTTTTAAAGCTTCGTCTTCCGGCGCGAGGGCAGCCATAACCATGGGGATTTCGTGCGCATTTGTGCCGATCGCCTCCAGGTCGTGCTTGTGAGCCAGAAATGCGTTCGACGTCCCAATAAAGCTGCTCCCGAGATTGGACGCCATCGCGACCACCACATATTCCTGCCAAAGAAAGCTGTGCCGCCGGCGCGTCCCGAAATCGGCTACGCTCAGCCCGGGCACACCCCGCAGACGCTCGATCTTATTCCAGAGTTTTGTTTTGGCGCGCGCGTACAGAACGTCCAGGCCGAATTCGCTCAGCGTCTTCAGATACGTCCGGGTCTTGAGTTCATCGAGGATCGCGAGCGCGTACAGCTCCCACATGGTCGTTTCGGTCCACGGCCCATCAAAAGTCAGGTGGATCTGACCGTCGTGAACCGAGAGGTGATAGTCTGACAGGCGGAAATCGTTCTCCAGCCATTCCAGAAACGCGGGCTCGAAGATTCCCCGCCGGCCGTAAAACGTGTTGCCGGCCAGCCAGACCAGTTCTGACTTGCGGAAGCGCAGGCCGCGGACGTGCTGCAGCTGCACCTTCAGTTCCTCAATGTGAATAGTGTCGGCGATGCGCACGGCCGAATGTCGGTTGAGCAGCGAGAACTCCACTCGCGTCTTCGGAAAATGCTTCCAGATAAACTGCAGCATCAGGAGCTTATAAAAATCGGTATCGAGCAGCGACCGAATAACCGGATCGAGTTCCCAGTTATGATTGTGCGCGCGCTCGGCAAGATTGATGATCATCGATTGAGCCTTAGCTGTGAGGAATAGTTTAATCTAGCCGAAGCTGCGGACCGCCACGTGACCAAGATAAGAGTCATCGCCGTGATTCCCGCGCGCCTCGCTTCGACGCGCCTGCCCCGCAAAATGCTGCGCGAAATTGCCGGCAAGCCCCTGATCGGCTTGGTCTACGAAGCGGTGCGTTCCTCGCCCCTGCTAGACGATGTGATCGTGGCCACGGATTCCGGCGAAATTCTCCGCACCTGCAGCGACAACAGCTGGAAAGCGCAGATGACTTCTCCCACCCACCGCAGCGGCACCGACCGGGTGCATGAGATCGCGAAACGGGAAATCGCCGAAGTCTACATCAACGTGCAGGGCGATGAGGCCATGATCCGTGCCGAGCACATCGCCAAGTTGCTCGAAGTCATGAACCACCCCGCAGCCCAGGTCGGAACGCTCAAAACCCCCGCGGCCCAAGAGGACATCGCAAATCCCAATGCCGTAAAGGTCGTCACAGATATGGATGGCCGCGCTTTGTACTTTTCCCGTGCGACCATCCCTTTCGATCGCGACGACATTCGTCCCCCTTACTTCAAGCACCTCGGCATCTATGCCTATCGTCGCGAAGCGCTGGAGCGCTTTGTCACCCTGCCGGAATCTTCACTGGAAAAAAGCGAACGGCTGGAGCAACTTCGTTTCCTGGAAAACGGGATCCCCATCTATGTGGGCGAAACACCCTACGACAGCATCGGCGTCGATACAGAGGAAGATTTGCAGCGCGTC
>JASHQK010000299.1 GCA_030039195.1 Candidatus Sulfotelmatobacter sp. | reverse complement strand
ATTTCGCCGCGCGGCACGCGCTCCATTTCGGCGATCGCCACCAGCATCGCCTTGCGCGCGTCGAGCGTTTCTTCGACATATTTTAGAAAGGCTTTGCCGGGCTGAGTCAGCGAAACCTTGCCGCCGGAGCGGTCAAACAGCTTGGCTCCAACTTCTTCCTCGAGGCCGCGAATTTGCGAGGAAATCGCCGGCTGGGTACGGAAACGCTTCTCCGCCGCCCGCGAAAACGACGCGTGCCGCGCCACTTCTAGAAACGTTTCCAGCTGATCAAAGTCCATGCAAAACCCGTTGTCGGTTGCCGGTGCCCACTTGCCAGTTCAACACCCGAGCACGGAAGCAACATCAAAATGGGGTGCCCCACTTCTCGCCGATTTTGCGAGAAGTGGGATTTTCGACAGAGCGTCTGCAGGAAGGGCGGGACACTGGGATGACGGCCTCCCTGTAAACGTGACCGCCGATCATAACCTCGTCTTATGACTCCCATAACAAGAATCAAATTGCCCGGCCGCCGTGCCTGCGATTACACTCTCCCGTCCCGCTTCTCGCGACCGATTGTAGCAGTCGGATGCCCCACCTGCGACTTTCGAAAGGGAACAGACTTCTATGGCCGATCCCAAAACAGTTCTCGAATTCGCCAAGAGCCACGACGCCAAAATTCTTGACCTTCGCTTTACCGACATCCCCGGCCTGTGGCATCACGTTTCTTATCCCATCGATCAACTGACAGAAGCTTCATTCCGCGACGGATTCGGCATCGACGGCTCATCGATCCGGGGATGGGCCGCGATTCACGAGAGCGACATGCTGCTCAAACCCGATCCGGCCACGAATCTCCTCGATCCCTTCACAGAAATTCCGACGCTGGTGCTGATCTGCGATGTGATCGACCCTGTGACCAAGCAGCCCTACGACCGCGATCCGCGCTACATCGCGCGCAAGGCGGAAATGTATTTGCATTCCACCGGAGCGGCAGATCGGGCGTGCTTCGGCGCCGAAGCCGAATTCTTCATCTTCGATAACGTCCGCTTCGATCAGCGCGAGCAGTACGGTTTCTACTTCATTGACGCCGAAGAAGGACGCTGGAATTCGGGCAGGGAAGAGAACAATCTCGGCTACCGCCCGCGCTACAAAGAAGGATATTTCCCCGTCCCGCCCACCGATCATTATCAGGACCTGCGCTCCGAGATGGTGCTGACCATGCAGAGCTGCGGCATGAACGTCGAGTGCCATCATCACGAAGTGGCAAGCGGCGGTCAGACCGAGATCGACCTGAAATTCGATTCGCTCGTGCGCTCCGCCGACAAGATGCTTCTGTACAAGTACATCGTGCGCAACGTCGCCAATAACTACGGCAAAACCGTGACCTTTATGCCCAAGCCGATCTTCGGCGATAACGGCAACGGCATGCACACGCATCAGTCGCTGTGGAAGAGCGGCGAGCCCCTGTTTGCGGGCGACGGCTACTCCGGCATGTCGCAGCTTTCGCTTTGGTATATCGGAGGTTTGCTGAAGCATGGTCCTGCTCTGTCCGCGATCATCGCGCCAACCACGAATTCGTATAAGCGTCTCGTGCCCGGTTTCGAAGCGCCGGTGAATCTCGCCTATTCACGCCGAAATCGCTCCGCGGCTTGCCGCATCCCGATGTATTCAGCGTCTCCTGCGGCGAAGCGGGTGGAGTTTCGTCCGCCCGACCCGAGCTGCAATCCATATATGGCGTTCGCGGCGATGCTCATGGCCGGCCTCGATGGAATCGAAAACAAAATGGATCCCGGCCCGCCGCTCGACAAAGACATCTACGAACTCGATCCCGAGGAATTGGCCAGCGTGCCTTCCATGCCCGGGTCGCTCGAAGAAGCCCTTGAGGAACTCGAACGCGATCACGCGTTTCTGCTGAAGGGAGACGTGTTCACCGAAGAACTGCTGCGGACGTTCGTGGACTACAAGCGCTCAAAAGAAGTGGACGCGATCCGGCTCCGTCCGCACCCGTACGAATTTGCGCTGTATTACGATATTTAGTTGATTTCGAGTTGTTAGGATTTTTCGTCAACCGACGCTGAGTGATGTTGCCCCACCCGGCGTAAGATGTGTTGGAAATGCAGGCTGCCGACCATTCACGGTGTCTTCACGGATCGGTGCCGTTTAACCGGCTTAACCGGCAACTGACATTTCTCCGCAAGTATTGGTGCGCTATCGCCATCTCACCTTTCGCGGTTACGACTTTTGTCCTCCTGCGTCTCTACGGTAGCTCAACCAATCGCTTATTGGATATTCCGATGTATGTCGCGCTCGGATGGGCACTTCTCGTGGCGATTTACTCCCTCGTGATCACGGTTCGGGTGCTATTCACTCGTTGCCCAAGGTGTGGCTGGCGTTTTGGTGGCGGCGACCAGTGCGGATCGTGCGGGCTCCCGAGGGAAGCTGAGTCCGCCGCTGTCGTTAGCAGGCGCTAGCGGTCAAGTTCCGGGTCATAGCGCCCACCCCCGCAGCTTGGGACTGATCGTTGTGAGCAAATAACTTGAGTGAGTTCAAACGAGGTCGGAATCTGGCAGTCGAAAATTGGATCGTTTGAGTTCGCGACCTGGAGGTCGAGTCGGTCTATGGATCGGACCTACACCGCGGTTCTTACGCCGGCTTCTTTGACCATGCGCTCGACCAGTCTGTCGGTCATGCGCATACGACGGCTGGGAGTGTGATGCCCGTCCATGGGTGACTGCAGATGCTGCTGCGCGCCTCCTGCGGCGAACAGCCCATCGCCGACCGCATCCAGCGCCGAGGCCGAGCGGCCCAGCACCATGAGCAGGTACTTCTGTGCCACGGGACGATCCGCCGGGTGGATCAGGTCCCACCAGCGCTGAATCGACTCCTGCACGTCAGCTTCGCTTTTCTCTCCAACTACGAGCGCGTCGATCAACCGGTAAACCTTGCTCTTGATCGCCTGATACGAAACTGAAATCTCTTGGGGCATAGAGTGTCTCGATACTCCTTCTTGTGCAATCGGCCAACCAAACGCTTAACCCTTCTTTTCTAGTATCTTAGCGAGACTTAGATAGTGTGAATGTACTATGAATGGAATAAGCACAGGCCAGAATATGAATTATGGAAGGTTACGAGCCTTCTGCTCCACCTGCACCCCCAACTCTCCCGGGATCTTCTGAATTAATCACGAAGGGCGGGAAGGCGCGCGAAGGAACCAGCAGCTCGCAAACTTCGTCTTCCTTCGTGTCCTTGTTGGTTTAGTCAATTTGGGACACTAGCTGAACTCTCCCCAGCACGTGCCCAATCGCGCGAACCGGTTTACAATGTGCCGCTCTACTTAGCCCCGTCTCAACGTGCACGGGTAGCGTCCTAAATTCGCTAACCACGAAGGACGCGAAGGAACACAGAGGGCGCAGAGGCTGGTTTCCTTCGTGCGCCTTCGTGCCCTTTGTGGTTAATTAGGCACTACCCCATGCACGCGCCCAAAGCTGTCCGTGTCGGCGCTGAGACAGTTGTTGGGGCATCCCCGGAGGCAAGATGAAACGCTCGCTCGGCATCGCCGTTATCTCTGTGCTCATCCCCGTCTTTTTTCTAGCTCAGCCAGCCGCTGGCCAGACGCCCGCTGCTCAGACTTCCGCCGCTGAAAGCAAAGGTCCTCTTTTTGCCGGACTCTGGAACGACACGGCCTGGCAGTCGTCCGCGCCGAAGGAGCGCATGTTCTTTCCCAGCGATATGTTCTGGGGATGGGTGCAGGCCGATCTTGCCCCGCCGCACAATGAGATCGATCCCAATCTCTGCTCGGCCGAGGTCACACAAAACGGCGGAATCAACGACCCGTGCTCGATGTTTGCGCGTTACATGCTGTCGAGCCTGGTCGAGTTTCGTCCCTTCGGCCGCGGCCCGCTGCGCCGGTTCATGGTGTTCGGTGCGCAGGCCTTTTTGTTTGGCAAGAATCTGCCCAAGACGCTCTACACCTGGTCGCCGGACGCCATCGGCGTGGAGCACTCGTGGGGAGCGGGAATCTACCTCGACAAAGGATTCGAATTCCGCATTACCCAGCATTTCCTCTTCGACCGGCTCGGGGCACGTGACATGAATCTGGGCGGAGCTGATCTTGGCCCCAACGGGCCCTGGGGACGCTATTTCGCCGTAGGAGTGCGCAAGAGCTTCGGCACCCGCCGCTGGTAGCGTTTTTCTAAGCTGCGGCCGGAAGCGACGGCCGCATCAACTGCAGGGCCAGCAACGCAACTGGCAAAACAATGAATGCGAGGAATACTCCGAAAAAAACGAATGGAGTCAGGATTATCAACACGATCCATCCCGGCCCGCCCAGGTAGGTCAAATCTCCGCCGATCGAGGCGCCCGGATCGCGGTGCAGGTGGCCGCCGAAGACGGTTACATCGCCGCCGACTTTCACGCCGTCGTCGAGGCGCACGCGTCCCGCAAACGCAGTGAGGTCGCCGTCAACCTCCGCCTGATCCTCCACGATCACGCTGCCGCCAAAAACCGTTACATCGCTGGTGACGTGGCCGCGAATGCGCACGCTGCAGCCGAAGCAGGTGACGTCATTCGCCCGGTCCCCGGCTGCGATGCTGATGTTTCTCCCGAACTGGGTGCGATCTTGAGACCCACCAGCCCTGGCTGCGCTGGAAAGAAGCGCTACAAGGGCCAGGAACCCCCAGAGACGGACCACCGAAGCAATCAATCTCATCGAGACCTCCTGTACCCTTAAAGACGACCACACGCCGCGAAAATTACTTCTTCGTCGGCGATTTTGCGTCCGGCACGGGAACCGTGGGCGCGGCCATGCTGTCCTTGATGCTCTGCGGCACTTTGTCGGCGTTGGCCAGCATCACGCTCACTTGCCACATCTGGGTCGTGGAGAGCGATTTGTCGAATCCCGGCATGCCCGTCATCCGGATTCCGCCCGAAACTTTCCAATATGTCTCGCCCGCGGGATCGTCGGTCACGCCAGTGCCTTCCATCAGCTTCGGAGGCCGGGGATACATTCCTTTGGCGATCGCGGTCTGCGGCTCTCCCGGCAGGCCGTGACAGACGGCGCAGTGGTCTTTGTAGATTTGCGCGCCCGCCGCATAGCTGGCGTCATCGGCACTGATAGGAACCGTTTTCGGCGCCTCTTTATCGATGCGCGCATGCAGCGCCATGTGCGCGAATTTCTTTTCGAAGGGCATGGCTTGCGCTGCCGTGGCCACCGGCGCCATTCCGGTTGAGAAGTAAACATAAATCACTGCAAGAACTCCGATCACGCCTAGAATGAACCCCAGGATAAACTTGCCCATGCCCTGTTCTCCGTGTGATTTGAACTGAGTCATTGATACTAAACTAAACGCTCGTGACCAGGGGCCAGGGTGAAGACTTCGGACTCCCGACCTCGGACCTCCGGCAACTGGGTACCGGGTACCGGGTGCTGATAAACTCGCCTGTCATGCTGACTCACCTGGAATGCACGCGCTGCGGCGAACACTATCCCGCCGATCGCCCGCAATCGGTTTGCACGAAAGATGGCGGCGTGCTTTATGCCCGCTACGATCTGGCCAATATCAAGCGCAGTTTTTCGGCCGCTCGCCTTGCCGGACGCACTCCCACCATGTGGCGCTACGACGCCGTGCTTCCCGACGCCGATCCGGTTTCGCTCGGCGAAGGCTTCACGCCCATGCTGCCCAGCCGCGAATTCCCCAACGTCTTCATCAAAGACGAAGGCCTGAATCCCACCGGATCATTCAAGGCTCGCGGACTCTCTGCCGCCGTCACCATGGCCCGGCATTTCGGGCTGAAAAAACTCGCAATTCCCTCCGCCGGAAACGCCGCCGGAGCGCTCGCCGCTTACGCCGCCGCCGCTGGAGTCGAGGCCCACATCTTCATGCCCAAAGATGTTCCGGCGGCGAATCGCATCGAGTGCGACTACTACGGCGCGCACGTTACGCTGGTCGACGGCCTGATCAGCGATTGCGCCCGCAAAGTCGCCGAGCTGAAAGAATCCGACGTGTGGAAGCGTGAAGGTTGGTTTGATGTTTCGACCACGAAAGAGCCGTACCGCGTCGAAGGCAAGAAGACCATGGGCTACGAAGTCGCCGAGCAACTCGGATGGAAGCTGCCGCAAGGCATCATCTATCCCACTGGCGGCGGCGTGGGCCTGCTCGGCATGTGGAAGGCATTTGAAGAAATGGAAGCTCTGGGCTGGATCGGGTCCGAGCGGCCGAAAATGGTCTGCGTGCAATCGGCCGGCTGTGCGCCGGTGGTGAAAGCGTGGGAAGAAGGGAAGAGCTCGATGGAAATGTGGACCAATGCCGCCACGCTCGCTTCCGGCCTGCGCGTGCCAAAGCCATACGGAGATTATTTAATTCTCGACATTCTAAGAAAGAGCAAAGGCACGGCAGTCACCGCGACCGACGACGAAATCCTCGATGCCGCGCGCCACTGGTCGAAAGTCGAAGGCATCTTCGCCGCTCCGGAAGGAGCAGCCTGCCTGGTGGCCTATCGCAAGCTCCGCGCCAGCGGCTTCTTCAAGCCGGAAGACACGGTCGTGCTCTTCAACACCGGCAGCGGTATGAAATATCTCGACGTTCTGGATGTTCCAGATAAGAATGTGGCGCGGGCGCCCACGCCCGCGAAGGCCGCGTCAGATCAGAAGCCAGCCACCCGCCACATCGGCGGCATCATCGGCCCGTACTGAGGCCCGTACTGAGCGCCCGGAGCGGGGACCACGGGATTCTGAGCGAAACGGGGATTTTTCGTCGATTGCACCTAACACTAACCAATGCGCACCATCCCGATGGTACCCAGCCATGTCTCCACCAACTGAGGCCATCCCGTTATCGGAAGCTTCGTACGCCGTAGCCCAAATGCATGGCCGCCTTGAGCGTACAGATGCATCTCTACAGGGACCCCGGCGTTCTTCAGGGCAATGTAGTACGCCAGTGATTGGTTTACCCCGTCCACACTGTCATCCTCCGCCTGCACCAGAAACGTCGGTGGTGTCTGCCGCGTCACTGGAAGGTTCGGATTCAGTTTGTAAGCGTGTTCGCCAACCCGTAAATGTCCCGGATAAACACCCACTGCAAAATCTGGTCGGCAGCTTTCTTTGTCAGCCGCATCGAAAGGCGTGTACAATCGCCGCCCAAATTTGGCGCTGATTTCCGCCACTAGATACCCGCCCGCCGAAAATCCGAGCACTCCAATTTTGCGCGGATCAATGTGCCACTCCGCCGCATGAAATCGCGCGAGCCCAATCGTTCTCTGCGCGTCCTCCAACGCCAGCGTCGAGATCGCAAGATCGTTGGGCCGGCACTTGCAGTGCCAGTCGTACGGAAGGCTCGGCACGCGGTATTTGAGCAGTACGCAGGTGACCCCCTCGGATGTCAGCCAGTCACAGACCTCCGTGCCTTCCAAGTCAATCGCCAATCCCTCGAAGCCCCCGCCGGGAAACACGACCACCGCTGCGCGCGTATTTTGTCCTTTCGGCGGATAGACCGTAATCGTGGGCCTCGTGACGTTGCTAACCCAAACGTAGGGCTTGCCAGCTACTCTTTCATCTTTCGTCGTCTCGACATATTCCGTTCCAGGAACACCATATGCATCGGGCGGCGTGCCCGGCCATATCGCCACTTGCGTTTGTCCCGCCGATGGCTGCCAGACAGTCTGCTGCGCACCAAGAACCCCACATACAAACAGAAAAGAAACAATTGAGATCGAATGCTTAGTCACAATCCCGACAGCTTATACTAGTAGCCGCTCGAAGCCGTTAAGTAGAACCCGACTTGCTACTGAGAAATCGGTGGTGTCTGTGGCGAATTGCGGGAAAGCAATCTAATGGTTGTGGGAGCGCAAGCCAACTGCTTGTAATGTCCATTGCTGAAATCAGGCCTTAGCGCTCAGAATCCCGGCAGCCTCCGTGCCCCTCTGTGTCCTCTGTGGTTAAATGAAATCACCCCCACGACCGCCCGCCTCTACTGCCGCGATTCCTTCCTCCACGTCAGAAGGCCATGAATAGACACTGAATCTCAAGAGCCGCTCGCGCCCAGACTTTGCAGCAACTCGGTAATCTCACTGGAGGAAGATGAGTTCGAAGAACCTGAACCGAAGCTTGCGCTGGCCTGCTCGAGGGCGCTTGCTCCGGCCGAACTGGAGGAAACAGACGCCAACTCAGACAACGCGCCGCTGACTGCCGAGCTGTCGCCAGCTTTCAGAGCCTCCATGATCATCTGGATAAGCGCGGCGCTC
>JASHQK010000298.1 GCA_030039195.1 Candidatus Sulfotelmatobacter sp. | reverse complement strand
AAGGAACGGGCTTGGGATTGTTTATCGTGAAGGCGATTGCCAAGAAGCACGGAGGCCGGGTATTTGCCGAAAGTGAAGGCGAAGGCAAAGGAACGACGGTCACGCTGGAACTGCCGAGGTCGGAAGCATGAGCCGGGTGCTGGTGGTCGAGGACGAGGCCCATTTGGCCCAGGGATTGCGTTTTAACCTGGAAGCCGAAGGCTATGCCGCGGAAGTGGTCGGTGATGGCGAATCGGCAACCGACCGGCTGCTCGGCCAAAAAGAAAACTTCGACGCGGTTGTCCTCGATATCATGCTGCCGGGCAAAGATGGATTCAGCGTGGTTTCGGAGCTTCGCGCCGCGAGGAATTATGTTCCCGTGCTGATGCTTACGGCTCGGGGACGCCCGGAGGACGTGCTGAAAGGGTTTGCCTCGGGTGCGGATGACTATCTGGCCAAGCCATTCGATTTATCAATTCTGCTGGCTCGATTGCAAGGTCTGTTGCGGCGCAGCCAATGGATGCGCGATCTGGTCGTTGGAACGAACGGTAGGCATCCGGAAACGCACGCGGAAACCGTCGGTGACTTCGACACATTTTCATTCGCCGGGAAAACCATCGACTTCGGGGCGCTCGAATTGCGCTCGGGCGAGACCACGATTCATCTGACGCTGATGGAGTCGGAACTCCTGCGCCATCTCGTCCGCAATGACGGGAAGATCGTTTCCCGCAAGCAGATTCTGGAAGAAGTCTGGGGACTGCACGAAGACACCGACACGCGGGCGATCGACAATTTTGTGGTGCGCCTGCGCCGCTACATCGAAGACGATCCCGCCAATCCGCGCCATCTGTTGACCGTGCGGGGCGTGGGATATCGGTTTGTGGCGGCGCCAGCCAGCTAGACGGGGCTCATTTCGCCGCGTACTTCAAAACGCACTGTCATCCTGAGCGAAGCGAAGGATCCCTTGCTTGCCGACATTGCGCATGGCGTCTCCGGGAGTTTTCTGTAGAGGCCAACGTGGTCGTACGAATCCCTCTCCGCATTATTTTTCGCTTCGGAGTATCTGGGATCCTTCGACTCAGGAGCGCTTCTGTTCAAGAAGCGCTCTCTTCGCTCAGGATGACAAGCTAGATGCTTTTAGAAGCTCTGAGTGCTTGGAATTCACGCCCGGCACAGCTCCGCCAGCAGCGTCTCCTGCCGTTCGACTGCGATGCCGTCCAAACGTTGCAGAACGATCACGTACAAGGGAACGGAGACGGCTGCCAGGGCTAAGAAAACCAGAACGGCGATCCAGAGATTCTCGTAAATGCGCGCGATCGCGAACGCCGCTGCGCCCACGGCTACGATCACGATCTGCACGCCCAGGCTGATCAGTACCGTCATCTGTGAAACATTTTGCCGGCCGAAGGTCGCGAAATCGCGCTTCTTCGGCGCATAAATGGAGAGCAGGTTGCCGACCGTGAAGTTCAATGGGGCCGCGAACAACAGTCCCGCAAGCGTCGCGAAAGATACGGCAGCCGTTGGCTTCCCATAGAGAAACGTAACGGCCGCCAGAGCCAGAACAGTGTTGGCCGCGAGAATGCCGCCATAGGCGAGGTTCTTACCCAGGACGATGTGGCTGAAACTGGCCGGCGAAGCGTAGAAAAACTGCATGCCACTGGCATCTGCTCCGAAGCTGTTGTAGACCAGATTGGTCAGCACCAGCAGGGCATAAGCAGCGGCTCCAGGAAATGCCATATCGGGCGTGCGGTTGAGAAAAACCGAGTGGTGCATGGCATTCATCGCTCCCATGCGAAACACCAGCAGCATGAAAATCGGCATGATCAAAGTCAGCAGCATGGGCCCGCTGCGGCCGAGATAGCGGATCTCTTTCTCGAAGACTGCGGCCACTGAAGGCGACAATCCTGGAAGCTCCCAGCCCACTTGCAGTGCTTGCGCCTGCGCCACCGTCTGGCGCGCCTCAACTTCGCTGAGATTCTCGCCTTGATACTGCCGCCACAAGCGCAGATGCAGCACGTAACCGACAGCAAAAGTCAGCGAGGCGAGAAAGAGGAGGAAAGTGAGGCCAATGAAGTAATGGGAATTGACAGACTGCGCGATCGCATTGGAAGCGAGACCCGGGGGGAGCGCATTCTGCACCCGCGTAGCGATCTCGAAAGCTTTCTCCAACTCCGGCTGCGGTTTCCGCTGCAGATGCTGCATTGTCGGCCCGATTAGCTGGAAACTCAGCATGAACAGGATGAAGATCACGCCAAAGATTTCCCGGGTGCGGCGTTGCGCGAGCCAGCGTTCCAGCCAGGCGAAGACAGTCTGCATCAAGACAAGGTTGAAGACCGCGAACGTGACGAGAACCAGAACGGCCCAGGGGAACAGCAGTGGCCTCGCAACCGTGGTGCCGAGTAGCACACCCAGCAGCCCGACCGTTCCCAGCCCGCTCGCGGGATCGAAAAATCCGTACCCCAGGCGAATCAGAAAATACGAACGATAGGTCAGCGGAAAGCGCAGCAGGTCCGAAGAGTCAGGGTTGTTGGTGAAAGCAGTCGCCATCAAGGGGAACAACTGCCAGAAAAAGAAGACCGGCCAAAGGATAATTGCCAGGAACTCTGCTTTGCCGTGAGAAACGAAATACCAGGCGAACCCGGCTGAGGCGGCGAAGGCCCCGAATCCGCCACAGACGAAGGGTATCGTGACGATTACGCCGGAGACGAGTTCCATCTTGCCGCGGCGGGTGCGGACGCGGTTCACAAACATGCGCCAGCGGAGTTCGGCCACGGCAGCGAGTTGTCGTACAACCCCGTTGGGAGATGTCATTTCGTGTGGCTCAATTCTGGCATAACTACACGCGCCGCGCATCCGTCACAAGCCTTTGAAAACGCGAACGCTTACTGTGGTCCAGCCAGGATCATCACGATTGAACCTTGATTTCATTTTGGTCCTCGATGTGACCTTGATCACCGGTGGAAGTGGGCTCGCTCACGGCTGTTCTGCAGCTAGGATGAAAAAATCGAATTCGTGGTAGGAGGTGAACTGCAATGCCGTTGGCCGAAGCAATTCCGCTCTGGGATAGCGTGACGCATCCGATTGCGAACGCGCTGGAATTCGCCTTTGGTTGTCACCACAGGAAACTAAGCCGCGTCTTTACCATTGACGGACGCAGCTACAAGGTGTGCTGCGATTGCGGAGCCAGGTTCCGCTATTCTCTGGAAACGATGTCGATCATCACCCATCACAAGCGGTTTCCGTCACTGAAACGCTTGCGCGCCCGCCATCGGCGAAAAAGTTTTCTCCGCCGGCATAACCTCAACTAGTTCGAATCCCAATCCGAGAAGCGAGAAGTCAGCCAGTGCGTCTAGCCCAGCCAGGAAAGTTCTTGCTCGGTGCGGCGCGTCCCTCCGACAATGCGCAGGAAGATTCCTTCCAGTGTCAGCTTTTCGCCCGAACCGGTTTGACCGTCACCTTCCTCTGCCGGCGCTTGCGCCTCCACACCGGCGCGCAATTCTTCCAGCGAACCTTGAGCGACAAGTTTTCCCTGATGAATGATAGCCACGTGGCTGCACAAGCGCTCCACAATTTCGAGCACGTGCGAAGTCAGAAAAATTGTTGCTCCGCGCGCGATCATTCCCTGCAGCATGGCCTTTAAGGTTCCCGCTGCAATCGCGTCGACGCCCTCAAATGGCTCGTCGAGAAACAGAACCTTGGGCCCGTGAATCACGGCCGCGGCCAGCGCGAGTTTCTTCTGCATGCCGTGGGAATAATCGGTGACGAGTTTTTTGGGCTGATCGGCGAGCTGCATGAACTCGAGCAACTCGGCCGCGCGTTTGGCCGCAGTTTCACGGTCAAGGCCGTACATGCGTCCGGCGAAGCTCAGAAATTCGGCACCGGTGAGCCTGCCGAAGAGCGCCATGCCTTCGGGAACGACCCCGATCTGTCGCTTCACCTCGACCGGATTCGCGTTCAGATCAAGCCCCAAGATTTCAATGCGTCCGGAGCTGGGTGCCAGCAAGCCGGTCAGCATTTTGATAGTTGTCGATTTTCCGGCTCCGTTGGGGCCGAGGAACCCGAAGAACTGACCCCGGGCGACGCGCAAATTGACATTGTCGACGGCCACCAGATCGCCGAAACGACGCGTCAGGCCCTGAGTTTGAATGCTGGGAGCGGAGTTCATGGGAACTGTCGAATCTAGCACAGGAAGAGGGGTCGCGCTGTAACGGGGATGCTTAAGCCACAAACTTGAACAGGAATGAGTTGACGGCGTTACTTCGCGGTCAAGCTGACCTGATCCAGCCTGACGTGAAAGGGCGTACCGACTGCGTCGAGATCCATTTGAAAGGCCGTGTCGATTTCTTCCGCCGTCGCATGGCCCAACCCCCCGAAACTGAACGGCCGATGGCAGATGCGAAGTGGCACGCGGAGAATCGCCGGGAATTGCTGGAAAGCGAAGGTTAGACGTGATTCGATTTGCCTGGGTTGGTTGGTGTGGCGCCGGCTACGGCATCTGCTGTATCAGAGATGAAAACTGGGAATGAACGGGCATTGGAAGGGATTCAAAGTCCCCACTTCTGGCAAAATCGGCCAGAAGTGGGGCTCCGATTCTGAACCTCTAGAACAAGTTCCACAGATACTGGTTATAGACTTCGTGGTGGAATTGCACTTCTTCCGGCTTCACGATCGTGCCCAGCAGGCGCGGGCAGCGGTCTGCCGAACCCTGCTTCAGATCGGCGTAGCGCGCCTTCACGTCTTCGCCCAGCAGCTTCGTCGTCCATTCGGCGTTGCGGAAGTTTTCGATCGCCGTGTAGATGTTGTCGGGCAAGTAGCGCTCTTTGCCTGCGCGCAAATCCTTGATTTTGGCGGTGGTGCCTTCCAGCCCAGTCTTGAAAATTCCGAGCATGACCAGATAGGGGTTGGAGTCGGGCGCGACCGCGCGCACTTCCGTCCGCATGCTGCGCTCATTGCCGATCGGAATTCTGATCATGGCACCGCGATCCACGGCCGAAGCTTTCAGTTGATTCGGCGCTTCAAAGTGCGGATCGAGCCGACGATATGCGTTCACGCTCGAGTTGAAGATCAGACACAAATCATTCCCGTGAGTGAGAATCCGGTCGAGAAATTCATAGCCGAGTTTGCTCAGTTTCTCTTCGCCCTTGGGATCCCAGAAAAGATTCTTGCCGTTTTCGCTGACGGAAACGTTGGTGTGCATTCCGCTGCCGTTGACGCCGACTACCGGTTTCGGCAGAAACGACGCCGTGAGTCCCATATTGCGCGCGACCTGCCGGCAGATCAGCTTGTAGAGTTGAATCTGGTCCGCCGCCGCAACCACCTCGCCGTAACCGTAATTGATTTCAAATTGTGAAGGCGCGACCTCAGGGTGATCTTTTTCATTCTGGAAGCCCATCGCGCGCTGCACTTCGGCGGTCGTATCGATAAACGTGCGTAGCGGATCGCCGGGCAATGAATGATAGTATCCGCCGGTATTGACGTATTCGAACTTTCCTGTCTCGTGATAATGGCGCTCGGCGTCGGGCCCCTGGAAAAGAAAGCCTTCAATTTCATTCGCAGCGTTGAGCGTGTATTTGTTTTTCTTGAATTGCTGCTCGGCGAACAATTTCAGCATGCTGCGAATGTCGGCCGTGTAAGGCTGGCCATCCTTGTCGATGACCTCGCCGAAGGCCAGCACCTTGCCCGGACCAAACACGTCCGCCGGGCCCCAATAAAACGCGGCCCAATCGATGCCCAGGCGCAGATCACTCTCCCGCTGCGCGGTGAAGCCGCGGATCGACGATCCGTCAAAGGTCAGATTGTCGTAGCTCTTGAGCAGGAACTTCTTGTCATAGTCGAGCATTTGCAACCGGCCTTCGAGATCGCTGAAGAGCACGGTCAAAGCTTTGATCCGCTTTTCGTCGGCGAGATATTTCAGCCTCTCTTCGCGAATCTTATCGGGCGCGACGCGGTTTCTGCGCTGCTCCTTCGCTTTCAGGTTGAATTCTTCCAGTTCATCGTACGAGAGAGCCAGAAAACTGCGCAGTTCAGTGGACATGGATGTTGTTCGGTCTCCTTCGCTTTCGAGTGGCACGATTTGGGTTCAGCAACGTCAAGAAAACAGGGGAGTTGAAATAGCTGGTTTCAACGCAACTGATTTAAGACAGGGAAGAATAGCGCGACAGTCCGAGGGCCATCCAATCGAAAAAGATGATGCGCGGCATAAAAGGGATTTATTTGCAGAGTGTGTAGGCGAGCCGGTGCATTCTGGGTTCGTTGCGTCATCCCGACGCCGCGCGCCTTTACCAGCGCGCCGGAGGGATCTCGTTGCACCCCGCGCCAGGTCCCTCGCTGCGTCTGAAAAACGGCTGCGCTCGGGATGACGCCATCCAAAGCAGGCACTCAGAGATCAAACTGCACCGCTATCGCCTAACAATAAATTGATGGCTGTCAACCAACCGCGGGCCAACTCACAAGCTCGGCCCAACCAGCGTAGGTGCAATCCACTCGTTAATCGCGTGCTGTTCGCCGCAATCGAGGCAGCGTGTAGTGGCAAACCGCGCCGAACACCGCGGACATACCGCGCCCGTGGCAAACGTGTCGAAGGGCTGGCCGCAATTTCCACAGCGCCACAGCGCTGCGGCCGGAGGAGAAGTTCTGCAACTCGGGCAGGCGAATTCCTGACGCCGCGGGAGCTTTGCGATGCGCAAGAGCTCCTGCGCATGTTTGAGACCGCCCCAGCAATTCAGCAGCATGAAAGCTGCCAGTGCGCCGTACCAGATCGATCGCATCCAGAGCGCAAGACCAATAAAGCCGGTTACGCCAATGAACCCGAGAATGGTCGCAACCTGCAGGCTGCGTGCGCGTCCCAGCGGGAACCACAGCAAAGAACGCAGGATCTGCCCGCCGTCGAGTGGGAAAATTGGGAGAATGTTAAACGCCAGGAGAAAGACATTGATCCAAAAGACAGATGGCACGAACTGCTGAGTATTTGGGCCGTACTCTGTCCAGAAGGGATAGTGCCCAGCGCCCACCAGATAACCCAAAATCGGCAGCAGCGCCACATTGACGAGCGGACCGGCGGCAATGCTCCACAGCGTGGCTCCCGGTCGCGGCGGCGGGTCGACATACGCCACGCCACCAAGCGGCCACAGAATGATCTGATTCGCGCGTCCGCCGACTTGACGACACGCTAACGAATGCCCGAACTCATGCAGCAAGACGATCAGAAAAAGCCCGAGATATTCCAGGATGTTCCACGTAATCGACGAGTAACTGTGCCCCCGGTCCTGAATTTCATACACCGCGACCAGAAACCAGGACCAGTGCAGAAACACATCGATTCCGGAGAATCGGAACAGATGTATCGATCCATTGCGCGCGGTGGGCATAGGCTCTGTTTACGCTATCACAATGAGAGAAAATCAGGCTGGTTGCAAGAGGACTATCGGTTTGCCGGTACTCCGGAGTAATGCGGCTGATTTCTCCGGGATCTTAAAGGAGCTTTCCTTCGGGATCTCTGCGATCAAAGGCTGCTAACCCAGAGGTCGCAGAATATTCGCGGAGTACGAAGAGGTTGGAGATCCTCTCAGGAATTACTGCCGGTGGGCCGAGGCGCCCGCCGCCAGTTCGCGCAACGTAGAAAGAAAGCTGGCGGCGGCGTGCGGATCATCGAGTGTATCGAGTTTAATCGTCGCCGAAAACTGCGGCGACTCTGGCCGAAACCGCACTTGCAGGACCTCCTGATGACGAACCGCCATCAGGGCATTCAGTTCGGCTGCGGGGTCCTCTTTCCAGTGCGTGCGGGTGGTCAGGATGACGGGGCCGGGCTCGTAAATTTCCCATTCCCGTTCATCGCGGCGGTGCAAGGCGCTACCCCGGCTGTGAGCGCACCAGCGATGCCGCATGATCTCCAGATGGAAGCGGGGCGAGCCGCCCAGATCTGCCTCGAAGGTCAGCGTTTCTTTCTGTTTATGCCAGCAGCTCAGAAGCCAGTTAATGGGCAGCGGCC
>JASHQK010000297.1 GCA_030039195.1 Candidatus Sulfotelmatobacter sp. | reverse complement strand
TCCCAATAGAAGAGTTCAAATCGATAATTCCTGACGCCCTTGTACGTATTCGCCCACGATCCCCAGCAGATGGCGCTGGTGATCATCATCAGCAGCGCGATGGTCAGACTTGACGGTGTGAACATTGGACCCCCGTGAAGGGAGGTGGGTCAGTCTGTTCGTCATCCTGAGCAAGCCGATCTTGCGCCGCGAAGGATCTGGGCGATCCGCGCGAAGCGTCGCCGGTTTTGCGACGCAACACCGCGCGTTTGGATCGCTTCAAATTTGAACTGACCCACTGCCCCGGAAAACTCGTAACTTTACTCTTGTTCGCGGGCGGTCACAAGTTTCCCGGTGGGTGGGTAGGGGCGCAATTTGAATTTGCCAATTAACGTAACTCTGAGCGAAGTCGTTTTTCAGGCGGAGCGAAGGATCTCGCGCGAAGCCTCCCGTGCTCGATTCTCGCGAGATTCCTCGCCCCGCTGGTGAAAACGCGGGGCTTCGTAATGACGCACCAAAGCAAGGCGTCCAGACTGAGCCACTGCCGGTGGGTGACTTGCCTCGTCATTCCGAATAAGCCGATTTTGCACTTCAATTAAGGAAAGCCGCGACGCGACGCCGCCATCGGATTGCTTCAATTTTCAAGCTGACCCGCTAACAGGCCGCGGAGAAACTCTCAAAGCGGCAACAAACATACCTCAGGCCCTAAAGCGCCAATACACTCTCAACGCCTTGGTGGCACGAGTGAACTCGTGCCCTTCCCGCTTTCACAAACCTGATGTTTTCCCCGCGGCTTGCCAGGGAAATCCCCCGGTGCACTCTGCCGACTCTGCTATGCTTTCGCGCGATGCGAACTTTTCTGATCGATACCGACACAGCTTCTGATGACGCGGTCGCACTGATCATGGCCTTGCGCGCGCCCGATGTTCGTGTCGCTGCGATTACGGTCGTCGCCGGAAATGTGAATGTGCACCAGGCCACGCGTAACGCGCTTTACACAGCGGAACTGTGCGATGCAAATGTTCCCGTTTATTTCGGCGCCGAGAGGCCTCTGCTTCGTCCCTACGGCGATGCGACCTGGTTTCACGGACGCGACGGACTCGGCGATCACAACTACCCTGCGCCGAAGCAATCTGCCGAAGCCTTGCCAGCGGTCGATGCCATCATTCAAACCATTGAAGCGAACCCCGGCCTGGTTCTTGTCACGTTAGGGCCCCTGACGAACGTGGCTCTCGCCATCTCGAAGTCGCCCTCCATTGTTGGGAAAGTCAGCCGCTGCGTGGTGATGGGAGGCAACCCGTGTTGCGAAGGCAATGTGACTCCGGCGGCGGAGTATAACTTCTGGGTCGATCCGGAAGCCGCACAGATCGTCATGCGCAGCGGATTGCCAATCGAATTGGTCGGGTGGCAGCTCTGTCGCGGAGAGGCCGTGCTCGGCGAGAAAGACATTGCGCACGTGCTGAGCCTCGACACAGAGCTTGCTCGCTTTGCCATCGAGTCGAACAGCCATGCGCGAATCGCGCTTAAGACGCAAACCGGTGAAGACGGGATCTGTTTACCGGATCCCGTCGCGATGTTCATAGCGCTTGATCCGACGATCGGCACAGAGTGGGGCGAGCACTACGTTGAGATTGAAACCCAGAGCGAATTCGGACGCGGCATGTCGATCGTCGATCGGTTGAATGTCGCGCATGACGAGCGCAATCGCGAGGTCTGGGCGCAGGCGCTCAAAGGTCGGAAAGCGAAAGTCTGCTGGGCTATCGATAATCGGAAATGGAAGGCGGCCCTCTATCAGGCGTTGCGTTGAGATGTAACTCGTCGCTTCGCGACTCGGGGCGGACGATCACCCCGCCCGGCGAAAACCGCGCCGGACGGGGACCCCGGTTGAATGCGTCCGCCCCTACACAATCGACGGCACGCTGTCCTTTGCTTGGCTCGATCGAAAATCCCACTTCTCGCAAAACCGGCGAGAAGTGGGGCACCCCACTTCATTTTGCTTTGGTGACCGTGGGCCCATGAGACTCAGGGTGCGTCGAAATGCGCCCGCCGGTAAGCGAACGGAATCTACCCATTCACTTGTGCGTACGTCCCTCGCCGCAAGAACTCTCCTTGCCCCGGCCGCCCGAGAGACTTCTCTCCTTCCACAACAACTCGCCCGCGCGAAAACACGATATCCGGCATCCCGGTGACCCCGATCCCTTCGAACATCGAATAATCGACGCGCATGTGATGCGTTTTTGCGCTGATCGTGTGTTTCCGCCGGGGATCGAAAATCACAAGATCGGCATCGCTTCCCACTGCAATCGTTCCTTTGCGGGGATAAAGTCCAAATAACTTTGCCGGCGTGGTGGAAACCAATTCGACGAAACGGTTCGCGCTGAATCTTCCGCCAGCGACGCCTCCGGAAAAAATCAGACTCATGCGATGCTCCACGCCCGGACCGCCGTTGGGAATCTTGGTGAAATCGTCTTTGCCCAGCTCCTTCTGCTCTTTGAAGCAGAAGGGGCAATGATCCGTCGACACCACCTGCAGGTGATCGCGCTTCAATCCATTCCATAATTTTTCCTGATGCCACTTCTCGCGTAGTGGAGGAGTGAAAACGTATTTCGCGCCTTCAAATCCGGGCGCATCGAAATTCTCGATCGACAAATACAGATACTGCGGACAGGTTTCGGCGTAGACGGGCAATCCGCGGTCACGCGCTTCGCGAACCTTTTCGAGCGCGTCATTGCAGCTCAAATGCACGATGTAAATCGGAGCGCCCGCCATTTCGGCCAGCGCAATGGCACGTGCCGTGGCCTCGGCCTCCGCCGTGGTCGGGCGAGTGAGCGCGTGATACTTGGGCGCCTTTTTTCCTTCTGCCAGCGCCTGCTGCACGATCACGTCAATGGCGCTGCCATTTTCCGCGTGCATGCATACCATTCCGCCATTCTTCGACGTGGTTTGCAGCGCCTTGAAAATGCTGCCGTCATCGAGCATGAACACGCCGGGATACGCCATGAACAGCTTGAAGCTGGTGATGCCTTCGGCGACCAGATCGTTCATCTCGCTCAACTGCCCGCCCGAGACGTCAGTCACGATGCAATGAAATGCGTAATCGCAAACCGCCTTGCCCGACGCCTTCTTCATCCACGTGTCGAATGCCTGCCGCAAAGCCTGCCCTTTGAACTGAATGGCAAAATCGATCAGCGTTGTGGTCCCGCCGAACGCCGCGGCACGCGTCCCTGTTTCGAAATCGTCGGCGCTCGTCGTCCCGCCAAACGGCATGTCGAGATGGGTGTGGACATCGATGCCGCCCGGGATGACCAGCTTGCCGGCAGCATCAATGACTGCGCTCGCATTCTGCGCGGGAAGATCTTTCCCGATCGCCGCAATTTTCCCGTTGGCAATGGCTACATCTGCCGCGTAAGTATCGACCGCCGTCACAACCGTGCCATTTCTGATAATCGTGTCGAAGCCCATGAAATCCTCCGCGATCCATTAAGAGAGAAATTCTATGCTACACTCCGCTCCTCATCGGCTAAAGCCGAGCCAATTGGGGTAAGCTGACGGCGCGGCTGAAAGCCGCGCCCTTTCAAGACCGGCCACGTCTACGGCAAAATTGCCTCAACCTCTGGGAAAGGATTGTTCATGCAATTTGGCATCACCTTCAAACCGGATCTCTCTATCGAACGGATCGTCGGCCTCACTCGCCAAGCGGAAGCCGCTGGCTTCGAATTCGGCTGGATTTTTGACTCGCACGTTCTGTGGATGGAGCCGTATCCGTTGCTCACGCTGATGGCGACGAACACGAAGCGCATGAAACTTGGCACATGCGTGACCAATCCCGCGACCCGCGATCTGACCGTGACTGCCAGCTTGTTCGCAACATTAAATCTGATCTCCGGCGGCCGCATGCAACTCGGCATCGGACGCGGCGACAGCTCCCGCCGCGTCATGGGAAAGAAACCAGTCAGTTGGTCGCAGTTGGAAGCCGCAGTGAAGGAGTTTCGCGATCTCACATCCGGCAACGAAGTTCAGCATGACGGCCAGCCTACGCAGTTGACCTGGGCGAAAATTCCTCCGCCGGTCTGGATTGCCGGATATGGACCGAAGGTTTTGCATATGGCAGGACGGGTGGCGGATGGAATCATTCTGCAATTTGCCGATCCGGCGCTGATTGACTGGTGCATGAGTTTCGTCAAAGAAGGCGCACGAGAAATCGGCCGCGATCCCAACAAAATTCAGGTCATGTCGGCCGCGCCGGTCTGGGTCTCTGATGACTTGAATGTCGCTCGGGAACGCGTGCGCTGGTTTCCCGCGCTCGTTTCAAATCACGTCATGGATCTGATCCGGCAATACAAGCCGGAAGACCTTCCGCCGGCGCTCACGTCGTACGTGGAGGATCGCGGTCACTACGATTACCAGCATCATTGCGAAGTGGGCAGCGACAATGCGGAGTTCGTGTCCGACGAAGTGATCGACCGTTTTTGCCTGATTGGGCCGGCCGAAGCGCATCGACAGAAATTGCGGGCTCTGGCCGAGGTGGGCGTGACGCAATTCAATATTTACCTGATGTGCGGCGATGAGGAGCAGACGCTGGAGATTTACCAGCGTGAAGTTCTGCCTTCGTTTCTGAAAGCCGCGAAATGAACAACTAAGCCGCTTCTTCTGCGGACAACTCCGCTGCGCCCAGGAGACGCATGCTCGCGTAGTAGGCGGCAAACGAAACCGCAAAGCCAACGAACCACGAGTAATCGTAGAGCGCGCGCCTGCCAGGAACGGCCAATCCCGCCAGGGCAGTACCTGCGCCGAGGGTGAGCGCAACGACGGCGCGCCAGTTGAATCCGCGGGCATATTCGTAAACGCCGCCGCGCAAATAGAGATCGTTCAGCTTCAATTCGCGCCGCCGAATCACAAAGTAGTCGCAGATCATGATGCCGGCCACTGCCCCCAGGAACGGAGCATAGCCACCGAGCCAGACGAAGATGAATGTGCCGTAATCGTGAAGCAGCTTCCACGGCATCATGGCTACGCCCATGAAGCACGTGATCACGCCCCCGGTGCGAAAACTGATTTTTCGCGGCCACAAGTTTGAAAAATCATTCGCCGGTGAGACCACATTCGCGCCGATGTTCACATTCAATGTAGCGAGCAGAATCGCGACCAGCGAGATTACTACCGCGACCGGCGAGTGAAAGCGGCTCAGCAGTTGCACCGGATCCCAGATCGCCGTCCCGTAAATCACAACCGTTGCCGATGTCACCACGATCCCGACGAATGCGTACAGGGTCATCGTTGTCGGCAGCGCCAGCGCCTGACCGATGATCTGCTCTCGCTGATTCCGGGCAAAGCGCGTGAAGTCAGGAATGTTCAATGACACGGTTGCCCAGAATCCCACGGTGCCATTCAATGCCGGAATCAGGAATTTCAGGAAATCAGGGAACGAATGGAACTTTGACGGAACCGAGAGCATGGGTCCAACGCCGCCGGCTTTTACGTAGGCCCATCCAAGCAAAAGCAATCCCACGCCGAGCAAAACCGGCGCGCTGATGCCTTGCAGAATGCGAATGTACTCGATGCCCTTCACGACCACTGCAACGTTAATCAGCCAGAAGATCAGGAAGCAGATCGCGGTTCCATGCTCGACGTTTTTCCATCCGGGGATAAGCACCGCCAGCAGAGTGCTGATGGCTTCTCCGCCAATCCACGTCTGAATGCCGAACCATCCGCAGGCGACCAGCGCGCGCAACACGGCCGCGATGTTTGCTCCGAGAACTCCGAACGAAGCGCGCGCCAGAACCGGAAACGGAATGCCATATTTCGCGCCAGGATGTGAATTCAGCAGCATGGGAACGAGCACGATGACGTTGCCGATAAAAATCGTGGCCACCGCTTCTTTCCAGTCCATACCTCCCTGGATCAGGCTGGCCGCCAGCATGTAGGTGAGAATGTTCACCGACATCGAGACCCACAACGCCGCAAAGTTGTAGGTGCCCCAATGACGGCGCTCGGCGCTGGCGGGCGCGAGATCCGGGTTATAGAGCGGGCTGGACTCGATGCGAGCGCGAAGGTCGGTGGATGTCATTTGAATTTCGGACCCGTGTCGGAGGCTTGTCATTCCGAGTGCAGCGAGGAATCTGTTTTGGTTCATCTGTTTACTGCAACAGATTTCTCGCGCCAATATCTGGCGCTCAAGTCATAGGGGAAATCTGATTAAGCTCCTGAGGGGCTAAAACCGTTCGTCAAAGGCGCTGATTTTACGGACGGTCTCGAAGACGGCCCCTTTCAAAACGGAACTGAATCAGAGTGTCCCCTGGGTGTTCGAGAGCTTATACCTTCTTCAGTCCGCCGCTGCCGATGCTACGCTCTGCGTCGTAATCGGTCCGTAGGTCTCCGGGCGCCGATCGCGAAAGAACTGCCACACTTTCCGAACCTCCGCAATCATGTCTAAATCGAGATCGGCAACGACCACTTCGTCTTTATCCCGACTGGCCTGCGCAATGATCTTTCCCCGCGGATTGCAGAAATAACTCTTGCCATAAAACTCTCCGATGCTCCACGGTTTCTCTGTGCCTACGCGGTTAATCGCGCCAACGAAGTAGCCGTTCGCCACCGCATGCGCCGGTTGTTCGAGTTCCCACAGATATTCCGACAGCCCGGCCACGGTCGCCGACGGATTGAACACGATCTCCGCTCCGTTCAGGCCGAGAATTCGCGCTCCTTCCGGAAAATGGCGGTCATAGCAGATGTAAACGCCAACGCGCGCATACTTCGTTTCGAACACGGGATATCCCAGATCGCCGGGCGTGAAGTAAAACTTCTCCCAGAATCCGGGATGACAATGTGGGATGTGATGCTTGCGATATTTGCCCAGGTATTTCCCGTCGGCATCGATTACAGCGGCGGTATTGAAATAAACTCCCGGCATCTGCTCTTCATAAACTGGCACAACGATCGCCATGTGATGCTTGGCGGCGACCCTCTGCATCAATCGCGTCGTCGGGCCACCGGGTACACGCTCGGTCAATTCGTACCAGCGCGCATTCTGTTCCGCGCAGAAATAGGGGCCATAGAACAATTCCTGCAGACAGAGGATCTGCGTTTTCTTGCGCGCGGCCTGTTCGATCAGCTTCATGTGCTTGTCGATCATGGCTTTCCTGATCTGCTCAAGCGGCCGGTCAGTGTCGAGCTCGTTGGAAGCTTGAATTAAGGCGCAGCGGACTGTGCGAGGCATGACTTTCTCCTCATGTGAAGCTGGAACGATTCGGCCACGAAATATAGCAGAAGCCGGGCTACCCAAATCGTCTCACAAACTCGCAAGCGAGGCGAACGGATGCTCTTCCATCGTTGACACCTGTTCGCGCACTGACTAGACTCGCACTTCTTTTGTATTGCAATCGAGCTCCCATGACCAGGAAACCAAGGATTGCCGTCGTTGGCAGCGCCAATATTGACCTGACCACATTTACCAGCGAGTTCCCGAAACCAGGCGAAACGATTTTCGGGCAGAAGTTCGATCTTGGTTTTGGCGGCAAAGGAGCAAATCAGGCGGTCGCAGCGCGGCTTTGCGGCGCCGATGTCTTCATGGTCGCGCGTGTGGGCAGCGACCTTTTCGGGCCGGCAACCATCGAAAACTTCCGCCAGCAGGGCATCGACGCAACTCACGTGAAACAGGTCAAGGGACTGTCGAGCGGTGTCGCCCCGATCTTCGTAGAGCCCAACGGGCAGAACCGGATCCTGGTCGTGAAGGGCGCGAATGATTCACTCAGTCCCGCCGACGTCGACGAGGCCGCCGAAGTGCTTCGAGCAGCGGATTGCATTGTTCTGCAATTTGAAATTCCGTTGGAGACGGTCTATTACACCGTCGCCTTTGCGCGCAAACATGGCATTCGATGCATCCTCAATCCCGCACCCGCTCAGCCCGTGAACCTCGCGGCCCTCGAAGGGCTGGATTATTTCGTCCCCAATGAGCATGAAGCCGAGGCGATCACGGGTGTTTCTGTTGAGGCGCTCGAAGAGGCGAAGCAGTGCGCTCAAACGCTGCTTACCAGTGGCATTCGCCGCGTGATCATCACCCTCGGCGCAAATGGATCTGTGCTTGCGAGCCGGGAGCAAACCATCCATGTGCCTCCATTCCGCGTCAACACGATTGACAGTACGGGCGCGGGCGACGCCTTCATTGGCAGCTTCGCCGTTTTCCTGGCAGAAGGATTGTCAGAAGATGAAGCGGTTGGGCGTGCGAATCTCTATGCTGCGCTTTCCACGACCGGAGTGGGCACGCAAAAGTCGTTTTATACTCGCGATCGCTTTGATCGAGAGTGTGCGGCGCGCTCCTGAGTCTTGGCGAATCGGTTCTCTTTAGCGCGGCACTTGATATTGATTCACTCATCGATGAAATCTTTCGTCGCGATTTAGGTTTTGATTTTTCATGCAGTTAGAAATTCCTTGACTTGGCGCTAGCGCGGGATTTATAAGCCGTGTCTGCGGTCTGGGAAAGCCTCACATGGCTTGGGGGAGTTTTTGTCTCAGAGTACGAGACTGTCGAAAGGCGTGGTGAAGGACATGCGGAGCACGAAGAGGCTTTTCGCAGTATTTTTCTGTTTGCTCGTTTGTTTTGCAGGGACGCTCGTTTACGGTCAGGCAACCGCTAGTTTTGAAGGAACCGTATCCGACAAAGCGGGCGCGGTCATCTCCGGTGCCAGCGTCAAGATCACCTCGCAAGCCACTGGCCTGATACGCGAAGCCAAGACTGACGATTCTGGGCACTATCTGGTCCCGTTACTCGCCGTCGGACTGTACACCATCGACGTTCAGGCCGAGGGATTTGCTCCCGCCCAGCAGCGCGACATCCGCCTGCAAATCGACGAACATCGCGAACTCGATTTCACGATGCAGCCCGCATCCGTCACCACCAACGTAGAAGTGAACGCCACCGAGGTGGCCGTTGAGACCTCCAATCCCACTCTAGGTCAAGTCATCACTTCTGAAGAAGTCGCTGAGTTGCCTCTCAACGGACGCAACTTCGTACAGCTTGCCACCCTGACGCCGGGCACAACCCAGTCCACCAGCCCGGCTAGCTTCTTTACGAATGCCGCCAGCAGTGAAGCGGCCACACGTGGTGCGTTTTCGCTCTCCTCCGGTGGATCGCGCGAACAGGAAACCGACTGGCTCCTCGACGGCAACGACAACAATCAGCTGGACGAAGGCGGAATCGCGATCTTCTCTTCCATCGACGACATTCAGGAATTCAAAGTTCTCACCTATAACTACTCCGCCGAATATGGTGAGCGCGCAGGGCCGACGGTTTTGGTCACGACAAAATCGGGGAGCAATCAGTGGCACGGATCGTTGTTCGAGTTTTTCCGCAATACGTCGCTCGACGCTGACAATTACTTCACCCGGACGCAGCAGAAATTCAATCTGAACCAGTTCGGCGGATCGTTTGGTGGACCGATAAAAAAGGACAAGACGTTTTTCTTCCTCGACTATCAGGCGAAGATGCAGCGCCAGGGGGTCTCGTACCCAGGATTTGTTCCGTCGACCACAATGACTACCGCCGATGCCAACGGCGACTACGATTTCAGCAACGACCCCTCCGGAGTGCCGCGCCCAGGTTTCGCGCCGAACGCCCCGGCGTTGAACGCTGACGGCTTTCCCAATCTGGTCAATCCTTACAATGGTTTCACGCCCTTCCTGTGCAACGGTGCAGGAAATGCGATTGTGCCGAACTCGGCCACTGGTGCTCAGACCGGCGGCACTCCCTGCAACGTCATACCTGCGGCGCTGATCAATTCGATTGGTGTGAGCGTCGCTCATCTTTACCCCACCCCCAACGTGACTACCTCTGGTCTCGGGTACAACTACGTGGATCAACTTACGCGCAGTTTGAATGAGGGGACCTGGGATGTTCGGGTCGATCACACTTTCTCCACCAAGGATTCGATGTTTGCCCGGTTCAGCTATGATCAGGCGACGAACTTCGTGCCCGGAGGTTCGCCTACATGGTCGGAGGCGAACGCCTTCGGCAGCAACCAGCACATCAATAACCACGGGCGCAACGCGATCATTTCCGAACAACACCTGTTTTCCGCCAGCACGATTAATCAGGCAACAGTCGGTTTCAGCCGGATCTTCAATCACATCCTCTCGTTCGGCACTGGCAGCTGTGAAGCTGCGAGCCTGGGCATTCCGGGCGCCGACCTGGGCAGCGCCTGCGACAGCATCACCGGGTATCCCGCGAGTCTCAACCAATCCACGAAGGATTGCGTGAGTTGCGGCCTGACTTCGTTCCAGATGACCAGCTATTACTCCGTCGGGGACCGCGGGTATGCGCCTTACCAGGGCGGGACGAACGTCTACTCGCTAGCCGACAAGCTGGATCTGATTCGCGGCCGGCACAACATCAGTTTTGGCCTGACATACCGCGCCGATGAGATGAATATCAGGAACAATGCATTTCAGGATGGCTACATCGTGAATGCAGGCTTGGGAACCGACGACAACATAGGCGATCTGCTCATGGGCGCTATGGGAGTGTTTGCTGCGCACGATCAGACATTTCTGGGCGCTACCGTAGGCCGCCGCTACAAGATGGTTCGCCCCTGGGCGGAGGATGACTGGCGCGTGACCAATAGCCTCACCCTGAATCTTGGACTTGCCTGGTCGCTGGTAACTCCGGAAAGCGAAGTTCAGAATCGACAGGCGTTGTACGATGTTTCGAACCTGACATGGTATGTGCCCAAAGGCAGTCCAGCCACAAGCGGTTGCACGAACTGCGTGGCCACGGATAAATACGTGGGCGTCCAGTTTGACAAGACCGCATTCGAGCCTCGCATCGGGTTTGCCTGGAAACCGCTGGGCAGCGAAAAAACCGCAGTTCGCGGCGGGTACGCAATTTTCCACGACGCCGCCTGGAACCAGGGCGGGCAGGGGCTGTGGCAGAATCCGCCTTACTATGCCGAAGTGGATCCGGATAATTACCCCAACGTGCTTTTGACACCATTCTTTTCTCCCACCGGCCTTTGCGTTACGCCCGGCGCGGCGAATTGTGGCCTGTCAAACGGATTCTTTCTGCTCCCGGGAACCGGTTCGAGCGCGGCTGTTCCCGGCGGCTTGGTGTACAACGCTCCTGTAAATCCACAGAGCTACAGCGGAACGATTCAGGCGATGAATCGCAATTTCAGGCAGGGCATTGTTCAGCAATGGAACTTGAACATTGAGCAGCAATTGCCGGGCAACGTGGTATTGACCGCGGGCTACGCCGGTTCACGCAGCGCGCATCTGCTGGTCAGCCAGTTGAACGAGAACCTCGACAGTCCCAGCGCATGCGGAGTTGCCCCGGGTTATACGCTGGGCTGCGGTTTCGGGTACTTCCCCTATGCGGCGCCATTTCAGACCGTGGATACCAACAACAGCATGGGCCACGCCCGCTATGACTCTTTGCAGGTGAAGGGTGAGACCAAGAGCTCACGACATGGTCTTTACGCGCTGCTCGGCTACACATGGTCGCGCAACTTCGACTCGGGCCTGACCGATGGTCTGGGCACGCCCCCGGGCGCGCTGTATTATCCATTGCCCGGAAGCGCCAAGCTCGACTGGGGGTTGTCGCAGCTGAATCTCAACAACAGTTTCACCGCCAGCGTGATTTACGATTTGCCCTTCGGCAAGGGGAAAGCTTACGGCAATAACTGGGGCAGCGTCGGCAATGCCATCGCGGGCAATTGGCACGTCGATGTGATCGAGAGAGCAACGTCTGGATTTCCGCTGTTCGTGGTCGACAGCAGCAATCCGTCGGGCGTGAACTTCGGCTACAACGGCTTGGTGGTGGAACGCCCGAACGAAGTTGGCGATCCCAACAAAGCTGGCGCGGTTGCGGCGAACCCAAACTGCACTGCCCCGGTACAGATTCACACGCACCAAGCATGGTTCAATCCGTGCGCATTTATGTCGGCTTCCGTCACACTCAATCCGGGCACTCCGCAGCAGGTCACCGTAGGAGAACTGGGCACGGCTCCCCGCGCTCCGGTTTATGGCCCGCGCTTCGTCAATACCGATTTTTCGCTCATCAAAGATTTTCCGCTCTCCTTCCGTGAGGGCATGGGGCTGCAATTCCGGGCGGAATTTTTCAACCTGTTCAACCATCCGCAATACTGGATGAGCGGCACCAGTGGCACTGGAGAGCAAGACATCAATACCCCCTCAACATTCGGCGTGATCAATGCGACGGTGAACAACCCGCGGCTGGCTCAGTTCGCGTTGAAGTTGAACTTCTAAACAAATCTGGCAACGCATCGCTTCAGGGCAGACTGTTACACTCCAGTCTGCCCTTTGTTTCTTGGCGAATATTCGAAGGCGCGAGTGACGTACTCGAAAATTCATGACCACAAATTACAGGCTTCTTTGGCAGATCGTCATTCTATTGTTTCTGGCTTCTTCAGTTTTTGCTCAGCCCCGCAGCAAGATCATCATCAACGAAGACTGCTCCGGGCCTGGCGGCAGCAACATGCAAACCGTCGCGCTCCTCGTGCAATCTCCGCAAACGGAAGTTCTCGGCGTAACTGTGGCCAGCGGCGATCAGTGGCGCGATGAAGAAGTCGCGCACACGCTTCGACTGCTCGAAATCATGGGACGCCCCGACATCCCCGTCGTCCCTGGCGCCGAATTCCCGCTGGTTCGCCGCCGCGACGAAGCGCAGCTCTGGCAGGAACGCTACGGCAAAGTCGCCTACGCGGGTGCATGGGACGACCGCTGGTGGCACGATCCGTCGGTCATCCCTTCGCTGCCCGAAGGCCAGCCCGCCAGCAAGCCTGCCAATGAAGACGCGTCTCACTTTCTCATACGCATGGTGCACAAATATCCGCACGAGATCACGATTTACGAAGGCGCACCCATGACCAATCTCGCGCTGGCCATCTCCATCGATCCCGAATTTCCTGCGCTGGTGAAAGAGCTCGTCTTCATGGGAGGCAGCCTCAATCCGGAAAGCACGAATCCCGAATTCGCCAACAATCCGCGACACGAATTTAATTTCTGGTTCGATCCTGAGGCAGCTCACATTGTGCTGCATGCGCCCTGGAAGAAAATCGTTTGCACGCCGACCGACATTTCCATCAAGACGCACATGACCGCGGCGATGGTCAAAGAGATCGCGGCAGCTGGCACGCCGCTGGCGGGATACATTTCGAAATTCGCCATGCTCTCGCCGGGCGCCGACATCATGTGGGATGAACTCGCCGCCGCGGCCTGGCTCGATCCGACCATCATCACGAAGTCCGAAACCCGTTACATGAGCGTCGACATCGATCACGGAGCCGGATACGGCAACACGCTCACTTGGAGCAAAGACGATCTCGGGAAGTTTGCCGCCGAGCCGGTCGAAATCCAAATGGATCTGGATCTCGCAAAGTTCTACCGCATGTTCGTGAGCTTGATGAGTGCGCCCACGCCGGCGCGTTGAGATGGCTAGGCCGGATTTCTACCACGGAGTCACAGAGGCACGGAGAATAGGAACATGAATTTCCTCCGTGTCATGGTGGAAACTCCCTGAAAAACCGCTGCTGATGCGGGCTTGCATGAGGTCCTTCGCTCCGCTCAGGATGACAAGACGAAGAGGTGGAACCCAATCAGAGGCCAGACGAAGAAGTGGAATCCAATCAGAGGTCCCCTAGGCCCCGCGCTGGCACCGAATTTCTGAACAGCATACAATTGCAAAGTAAGCCCTCTATGTCTCCGATTCCCGACGATCTGGCGACCATCAAAGACGACATGATTGCCTTCATCGAAGGCCATGGCATGCGCCGTTTCCATGGCTACGTCGATTACGAGGAAGTGCAATGCGTGATGTGGGAGATGGATGGCAATCCCGACGGCTGGAAAGATTTCGTCGAACTCGCCAAAAGCGCCGGCGCGCCTTTCCTCACCATGCACTCCTGGACCCTCGAGCGCGAAGAACTCGAAGAACTGGTGCAGCGCCTGACGAACTCCGAATTCTCCGATGGCGATGACGTGGAAGACGCGCGCTGGCTCCGCGCTCACGCCGGCAAAGTCGGTTATCTGCAGCTCGGCTGGGCTTATCAGGGATCGATGTTCCTCTGCGAAGTCAGCACCGAATGGTACGAGCGCTATCAGCGCCTGCTCGAAGTCTCCGACGAGTTCGGCGGCCTCACGATGGACGAGCCCGATCAGGACGAAGAAAACTAATCAATCAGCTAATAGCGTCATCCGGAACGCCCGCGCTTTTACCAGCGGGAGGAGGGATCTCGCGTGTCGTGCGCCTTTTCTCAAGTGACGCCTGAGCGGCGCGTGCTGCGCTACACTGGTTCTTCCCATGCAGTGGATTGCCAAGCCCGCGGCGCCGGAACTGGTGCACGATCTCGCTTCGGCGCTCGCTTTCGATCATAGATTTCGGGACAGCGCGGAAATCCTTGCCAATCTGCTCATCCATCGGGGCATTGCCGATTCCGATTCGGCCCAACGCTTCCTCACGCCTTCGCTGGATCATCTCCACGCCCCCGAAAAACTCACCGGCCTTCGCGGCGCTGTCGATCGAATCTCTGCCGCGATGGAGCGGAAAGAGCCCATCCTGATTTACGGCGACTACGACGTCGACGGCACCATGGCCGTGATCATCCTCAAGGCAGCGATCGAGATTTGCGGCGGCTCAGCCGATTTCCACGTTCCGCACCGCATCCGTGAAGGCTACGACATGCGCGACGATGTGATCGAACGCGCGGCTGCAGCCGGCATTCGCCTGATCATCAGCGTCGACATGGGCATTCGCGCCTTCGCGCCCGCGGAAACCGCGCGTCGGCTCGGCGTTGACCTCATCGTAACCGACCATCACCTGCCCGGCCCGGACGGTGTTCCTGCCGCTTTCGGCGTGATCAATCCCAACCAGAACGGATGTGAATATCCCTTCAAGCAGCTTTGCGGTGCGGGTGTCGCGTTCAAGCTGGCCCAGGCATTGCTCGGGCGCCGTCTCGACGCGAAAGATCAAAACCGGTTCTTGCTTTCGTTTATGAAAGTGGTTGCGGTCGCCACGATTGCTGACGCCGTGCCGCTCACTGGCGAGAACCGCGTCTTCGCCGCGCTGGGGCTCGATGCCTTGCGCCGCGCCGTCAATCCCGGGCTCAGAGCTCTGCTGGAAGTCGCACAGATTTCAGCGAATCGCCCGCCCACATCGGTCGAAGTTGCCTTCCGCATCGCGCCGCGTATTAACGCTGCCGGACGCATGGACGTGGCCCGCGACGTGATCGAGCTTTTCAGCGTGAAAGATCCGGCACGCGCCAAAGAACTCGCCGCCAAACTCGACAAGCTCAATACAGACCGCCAGGAGGAGGAGCGGCGCATCCTGGCGCTCGCGGAGGAACGTTTCAGCTCCGATCGCGCCCTCTGCGACGCCTTTTGCATCGTCATCGACGGGGACAGCTGGCATCGCGGCGTCATCGGCATCACGGCAACCCGCATTCTCGAACGCTACAACCGTCCAACCATCGTTATTTCGCTCGAAGGCGACGAGGCTTTCGGCTCTGGGCGCTCCATCCCGGCCTTTCATCTTCTCGAAGCCATTGAATCGTGCCGCGATCTGTTTTCGCGCTACGGAGGCCACGCTCACGCCTGCGGATTTGCCATGCCCGCGGCGAACGTACCTGACTTGCGCGCGCGTCTCGACGCCTTCGCCCGCGCTCGCCTCACACTCGCCGACTTCGAACCCGCGCTCCAATTCGACGGGGAGTTGCCCTTGGAGAAGGTGACTCCAGAGTTTTTTCAGGCCCTGCATCTACTCGAACCGTACGGAGTCGGAAACCCCGAGCCCGTCTTCGCGGCGCGTGCTGTGCAATTGACCGCGCCCCCGCGCATTCTCAAGGACAAGCACGTCAAGCTGAAGGTCCGCGCGGGAGAAGCGGGGCTGAATTCAGGATCAGAATCGGAAGAATTGTCTGAGGCTGCCATCCTAGCGACGCCGCGCTGCCATCCCGACGCGAGTGTGATACGCCGAAGCGAAACAGAAGCCGCGGTTGCTGTTCGATCTGCGAGCGATGCATCGCTGAGGACTCGAAACCAGGAACCGAGAACTGGCGAAGAACCGAGAACTAAACTCAGAGTCACGTTCGACGCCCTCGGCTGGCACATGGCCGAGCGACTACAGAAAACGCCGCTTCTGGCTGGAGACACCATCGACATTGCCTTCACCGTCGGCCACAACGACCATCCCGAATACGGCGGATTGGAGCTCTCACTGCGGGATTTCAGGGTGTCGAGCTAGGCCTTAGCAGGCTGCGGAAAAACTCCCCAACACAGCAAAAACCACCCTCAGGCGCTAAAGCGCGATCGCATTCTCAGCGACTTGGCGGCAGGAGTAAAACTCGTGCCCTTCCCGATTTTACGAACCTGATTCTTTTTCCGGCAGCCTGTTAGAGCCTTGTCAGAACGGCAATGGGGTACTCCATGACTCGCAGCCTTTGCGAGACAGGGAAATCGAGGGAGATTGTTTCGCCGCTCACCAGACGTAAAAGTGTCCGTTCCGCCGGGTCATTTCCAAGTCGATGCCGAACAACTCGGACAGACGGTCGCACTGCAGAATCTCTTCCTTTCCTCCATCCGCCACAACGCTCCCGCCGCTCATCAGCACCACGCGTTGAATCTCCGCGACGATATCGGCTAGTTCATGGGTGACGAGAATGATCGCGGTGCCCGCTTGAGCGAGATTACTCATTGTCTGCCGCAAACTGTGCTGCGCCGCCAAATCGAGCGAGTTGCAGGGTTCGTCAAAGAGCAGCGCGTGCGGCCGGTGCACCAGCGCCCGCGCGATCAGCACGCGCCGAGCCTCGCCCGACGACATTTCGCTGACCGGCCGATCTGCCAGATGCGAGACCTTCAGCCCGGCCAGGATCGCTTCGGCTAATTCACGCTTCTCCGCGTTCACTTCGTGATTCGGCCAGATCGCCGTGCTGCTGAAAAATCCCGACAGGACCACATCCCGGCCGCACGCGTCGCCGGTGCAGGAAGCCATCAGGTCGTTGGAAACGATTCCCAGCCGGCTGCGCAGCTTGAATACATCCCAGCAGTCCTCTCCCAGAATCGAGATCGACGAATTCTCGCGATGCACGGGATAGCATTCCCGCGTAATCGTCTTGATCAGCGTCGACTTCCCGCATCCATTGGGACCCAGGATTGCGACATGCTCGTCGAGTCCGATGCGCAAGCTGAAGTTATCGAGGGCGATTTTCCGCCCGCGCATGACAGTGATGTTGTGCATGTCAAGCAAAGGAGGTGGGTTGGTCGGATTCATCGCATCCAAGAATACAGGTGGCGTAGATTTCAAGAAACCTGCACGAGAGGTTCAAGAAGCTACGGGGCGAAGAAGCAGGAAATGAGAAGCGAGAAGCACGAACTGCTGGTTACCAATCGCCAATTGCTAACTGCCGGTTGCTAAACCGTGAACTGCACAACAACTGGCAACTGACGACTGGGTTTACACTGATTCCAGATGCCGCTCCCGATCTACCGTTTGCGACGCCTTCTGATCGCGACCGCCGTGGTCCTTACGGCCGCGGTCTTCAGCATGTATTTCTATGCCCGTCTGCGCGTACGCGACATCCGCAAGGAAGTCCCCAGTAAGCTGGGCATTGAAATCAGCAAGACGGCCAACGGGTTCCGCATCTCCAAGTCCGACGGCCAGCGCACTCTGTTCTCTGTCGAGGCTGCGGATGTAAAAGAATTCAAGCTCAATGGCCGCGCGGAACTGCATAGGGTCAGCATTATCCTCTACGGCCGCGACTCATCCCGCTACGATCAGATTTATGGCGATGACTTTGCTTATGAACCGCAAACCGGCGAAGTCACGGCCAAGGGCGAAGTTCAGATCGATCTCGTCGCCAACCCTGCCGGCAGCACCAGCCCCGATCAAGCGGCTCCGAAGAACATCAAGAACACCATCCACCTGAAAACCCGCGATCTGATTTTCAACAAGAACACCGGCGATGCTTTCACCAACGCGCGGGTCGAGTTCAGCACGCCCCAAGCCAGCGGATCGGCCGTCGGCGTCAAGTACGCCGGCAAGATCAACGTGTTGACTTTGTCTTCGCAGATTCACATGCGAGTCAGCGGATCAAACGCCTGCGTCATCGACGCGGATCATGGCGAGATGCGAAACGATCCGCGGGAAATCATCCTGGATCATCCGCAGCTGCAGCGTGCAGGGTCGACCATGCAGTCCGAGCACGCCGTGTTTCATCTTGGCCCCGACGATAATGTAGAAAGCATCATCGCCTCTGGCAATGTGGTCACGCAAACGGAGTTGAAGACAAAAGAAGAGCAGGCCGCAGAGCCGGGGGAAATTCGCACCCGCGCCGACGATGCCGACCTTGTACTGACAGGAAATCAGAATCTGCTTCGCACCGCGACCCTGACCGGCAATGTCCATGTCGAGCAGACCGGGTCGCGTCCCATGCAGGGCGATGCCGGCCGAATGATTCTTCAATTCGCGGGACAGAACCAGCTGCAAACCGTGCGCGCAACCGATGGAGTGCGGCTGTTCCAGCGCACCGCTTCGCGGCCGCTGCCCGGCAGACCACCGGCGACAACACCAGCAGCCCAGAGCTTCGAGCTCAGCGCTCCTACCATCGATTTCAGAATGGCGGAAGGTCAGCACCTCGAGTATGCGGAAACCTCTGGTCCCCCCAAACTCATCATCGCAAGCGAGGGTGTGACTTCGGGTCAATCCTCCCCGAGCCAGACGGTGATCACCGCGGAAAAATTCCAGGCCGACTTCGCCACGGCGGACGGACGGACCTATCCCGTGACCATGCATGGCTTGCCCGACGCCCGAATCGTCAATTCGACCGCTGGCCAGCCCGATCGCGTGAGCACCAGCGAATCCGTCGAAGCCGCATTCCTGCCCCAGGGTGGGATTGAGTCGGTCACGCAGAAGGGCAGCGTCTACTACACCGATAATCAAACAGCGGAAAAGCGCGTCCAGGCATGGGCGACCAGCGCGCGCTACACTCCCTCCGATCAGTTCCTCGTGCTGACCGGCAGTCCGCGCGTTCAGAGCGGATCCATGCTCACCACTGCGAGAACGGTCCACATCGACCGCGCAACCGGCGAGGCTGGCGCTGACGGCGGCGTCAGAAGTACATACAACGAACTGAAAGAGCAGCCCAACGGCGCCCTGCTCGCTTCTTCTTCCCCGATTCACGTCACGGCGCGCAGTATGACCGTTCAAAACAATCCTGGCGTCGCTGTCTACACCGGCAACGCCCGCCTCTGGCAGGATGCCAACGTCATTGAAGCTCCATCGATCCAATTCGATCGCGAGAACCGCACTGTCATCGCGCAAGGCACGTCGGACCATCCCGTGCAGACGACTCTGGTGCAGTCGCAAAAAACTGAGAAAGAAGTCCATGCCGGCGAGGCGCCGACGGAAGTCTCTGGAGCAAAGCCCAAGCCGGCCAGCATCGCATCAAAGGGGAAGCAAAGTTCGGCGGAAACCAGTCCAATTACGATCACCGCCGCTCGGCTCACCTACATCGATTCCGAGCGCAGAGCGCATTACGAAGGCAGCGTGGTGGCCAAAGGCAGCGATTTCACCGCCTTCTCCCGCACTCTCGACGTCTACTTGCGCCCGCGTGGAGAAGCTGGGGCGAATCCACAGATGGCTGGCCCTGGCCAACTCGATCACATGATCGCCCAAGGCGACGTTCTGGTTGAACAGCCCAACCGCCACGCCGAAGGCCAAAAGCTCGTCTACACCGCCTCCGACGACAAATTCGTCCTGACGGGTGGCTCGCCTAGCATTTTTGATGCCGAACAAGGCAAGATTACGGGGGTTTCGTTGACTTTCTTTAGACACGATGATAGGGTGCTGGTAGAAGGCCAAGCGGGCAGTCCTGTGGTAACGAATATGCCAGTGGCCCGATAAGTGGCTCATTTGCAATAGAATGGCGATAAATGCGTACTCTGGCCACCGAAGAAATCGGTAAATCGTACCGTGGCCGACGCGTTGTCAACGGGGTCAGCCTGCGGGTTGACCAAGGCGAGGTCGTTGGATTACTTGGCCCGAACGGCGCAGGCAAAACCACCACTTTTTATGCCATTGTTGGTCTGATTCCTCCCGACACTGGCCGGGTGCTGTACGACGGTCAGGACATCACCGACGTTCCCATGTATCTCCGGGCGCGTCAGTATGGTATCAGCTATCTCCCTCAGGAAGCTTCGGTCTTTCGCAAGTTAACAGTAGAAGAGAACATTCTCGCGGTTCTGGAGGCGCAACCGATCTCCTGGCACGAACGCCGCGAGAAGATGGAAAAGTTCATTGACGAGCTGGGACTGGAGCACATCCGCCAGAATCGCGGATACGCTCTCTCCGGGGGCGAACGTCGCCGCGTGGAGATCGCTCGCTGCCTGTGCATCAATCCCACGTTCATTTTGTTGGACGAACCTTTTTCCGGGATCGACCCCATCGCCGTTCTCGATCTGCAGAAGATCATCAGCAGCCTACGGGCCAGCGGAATTGGAGTCCTGATCACCGATCACAACGTGCGGGAAACGCTTTCGGTCACCGACCGGGCCTACATCATCGACGACGGACGCATTTTCCGTCAGGGCCAGCCCAGTCAGTTAGCCAGCGATCCGGAAGTGCGCAAAGTGTATTTGGGAGAGAGTTTCTCGCTGGTGTGAAGAAGGCATGAACCACAGAGGGCACGAAGGAACACAGAGGATTTCCTTCCTGAACCTTGGTGGCCTTCGTGGTTGAGGATCTTCGAATTCATATATGGTTCTCTTACAGCACAAACTCAGCGTGAAACTCTCCCAGCGCCAGATCCTCACTCCTGGCCTGGTGCAGATGGTCTCCGTCCTCGCGCTCAACAAGCTTGAGCTCAAGGACATGATCAACGCCGAGATGGTGGAGAATCCAGTCCTGGAAGAGCTGGAGGATTCCGTTCCCCTCCTCGACGAAGTTGGCAAGAAAGAGGAAGATCTCGACCGCGCGACCAGTGCGGCAACTACCGAAGAAAATCCCATCACCGCGGTCGAAAAGAAAGATCCCTTTGAAGAGATTGATTTCGGCTCGTTTTTTCAGGATTATCTCGATCCCGGTTACCGCACCCACGGCGAAATGGAGGAGATTGAACGTCCGTCGTTCGAGAATTTCCTCTCCAAGCCGAGCAATCTGACCGATCACCTGAGCTGGCAGTTAGGGTCGCTGAGTCTCCGTCCGGAAGTTCGCGAAGCTGCGGATCTGATCGTCGGGAACTTGAATGAAGATGGATACCTCATCGCCAGCGACGATGAAATGCTCGGCATAGTCCCTCCGGCATCGCCGGAAGCGGATGCAGAAGCGGCAAAGAATATCGTCAGCGAAGCGCAGGCCTTGGGACTGGGAGAAGCCGAGGCAGACAGTGACTTAAACGGTGGCGATGCCCCGGCCGCGAGCGCGACAGAATCGCCGAGTGAATCAGAAATCCCGGGCGTAAGTTCCGATGTGCCGGTCGAAGAGCCGACCGCTCCGGCGTCCTTTCAGACGCAATCCAGTTCTGCCGCCGCAGCCGCCGCTCCTGCTCCTGCGCCGGTTGCGCACGCGGATGTCAGCTTCAAGCCGAGGTTCACCGCCGCAGATCTCAAAGAAGCTCTGGAAGTCGTGCGCCAACTCGATCCTCCGGGCGTGGCCTGCCGCGACCTTCGCGATTGCTTGCTCTATCAGCTGCGCTATCACCAGGCGCAACTCGCCTTGCACAAGAACGGCAACGGCACCGCGCAGGTTCTGCAGGATGCCGTCGCCGTCGTCGACAATCATCTTCGCGATCTGCAGGCGAAGCGTCACAAAGAAATTGCCAAAGCCATCGGACGCCCCATCGAGGCCGTCGAGCAAGCTCTGAATTACATTCGCACGCTCGATCCGCGTCCCGGGCTCCGCTACAACATAATTCAGCCGCGACTGATCGAGCCCGATGTGGCTTTCGTGAAGCATGGCGATGAGTGGCTGGTCATCATGAACGACGAAGACCTGCCCCAGCTTCGCCTCAATCCCGCATACAAGAAGCTGGTCACGCGCGACGGTTCGAACGACAAGTCCACGCGCGATTACGTGAAAGAGCGCTACAAGAGCGCGATCCAGCTCATCAAGAATATCGAGCAGCGCAAGCAGACGATCACGAAGGTCTGCTATTCCATCGTCGCGCGCCAGCAGGAGTTTTTGGAACTAGGTATCGATCACCTGAAACCGATGATGATCAAGGAGGTGGCCGAAGAAATCGGCGTGCATCCTTCGACGGTAAGCCGTGCGGTCGCCAACAAGTACGCCCACACACCGCAGGGCGTATTCGAGCTGCGATATTTCTTCAGCGAGAGCGTGCAGGGCCCCGAGGGAGGCAACACTTCGTTGCTCATCCTGAAGCGCCGCGTCAAGAAGCTCATCGACGAAGAAGATCCCAGCCGCCCGTTGACCGACGAGCAGATTACCCGCATCCTGCAATCGCAGGGGATTCAGGTGACCCGCCGCACGGTCGCCAAATACCGCGAAGACATGCGCATTCCCAGCACACACCAACGCCGGGTCAAGAAATAAAACGGTTTGTCATCCTGAGCGAGACGCATTTTGTCTCGCGAAGGACCTGGGTGAGCCACCGCGCGCCGTCGCGCGAAGCGAGACGGCATTAAGCGCGAGGCGAACCTCGTTACAATACAGTGCCCGATTGGAACTCGAACGAATCTTACGGAGGGGCGCTCATGAACGTGGAATACACCGGAAGACACTACGAAGTTACCCCTGCTATTCGCAAGGAAGTTGAAACCGGCCTCGCCAAAATCCGCAAAATTCTAGGAGATCGTTTCGAAACCAAAGTCATTCTTGCCGTCGAAAAACATCGCCATAAAGCCGAAATTACCATCAGCCCCCGCAACGGCCCGCTGGTCGGACTGGCGCAGGCGAAAGACATGACCATTGCTGTCAGCGAAGCTATCGACCATCTGGAAAAGCAGGCGATGAAATATAAAGCGCGCTGGGAAGTGAAGAAGCGCAACGCGCGCAAGACGGAAGAAAAGGAGAAGTGGAACGGCCACTCTTCACACGAAGAAGTTCGGACGGCGGTCGGCCTGACCGAAACAACGGCCGTGCCGGTTGTTGTTCACAAATATCCGGCTGTCGCCAGGAC
>JASHQK010000022.1 GCA_030039195.1 Candidatus Sulfotelmatobacter sp. | reverse complement strand
GGCATCACGAAAGCCTGCGGCTGGACATCCGTCGTGATGAGCAAGTTGATGTTCGGCTCAAGCACGTCGGCTGTTTTCGCAGGCGGATTCTGCGCCAGAACCTGATCGGACGGAATGCCGGGAACTTCCATCTCGGCCATCGACGCGATGTCGAGGCCGCGTCGCCGGATATTCAATTCTGCTGCGTGCTCGCTCTGTCCCGTCACATCGGGAATCGTGACCCGGGTCGGTCCCAAACTCTGCGCCACGCGCACCTGCCACCCGCGGCGCACCTTGGTGCCCGGCAGCGGGAGCTGCGACATGACCCGGCCATCGGGGATGTTGGGACTGTAATACTGCCTTTCGATCGACATCTCCAATCCCAGATTCGAGACACTCCGCTCTGCCTCAGCCGGAGTCAGCCCGACCAGCGCGGGAACTGCGACCTCCTGCCCATGGATGGCAAATCGCATTGCAGTCAACGCAGAGACCATCGCCACGATGATGAGCACGAGGCCGAGAGTCGCGAAGCGGATAGCAGACTTCATCTTTTCAGTGAATCGGGTCCCACGAAGAAATTATAATCTTTGGAGAAGGCAGCTTGGTCTGGCCAGTTTCAGGTGCGGTTATCATGCGAAGATTGATGCTGATTTTACTGCTCGCGTTCCTTTGCTCCCCGGCACTGGCGCAGCGAGGTTTTTCGGGCGGTCATTTCGCAGGACACTTCCCAGGGGGATTTGGCGCGCAGCATGGCGGGCGATACTGGGGCGGCTATCCTCTTGGGTTCGGGTATTCGGACTCGCTTTTCCCCGACTATTACCCCGAGTATCCGTCAGGGGCGCCGTCGATCGTAGTGATTCAACAGGCGGCCGCGCCTGCGGAGCCGTCCGCGCCACCGCTTGCATCGAGGGCACAGCCGTTGCTGATTGAATTGCGGGGCGGCCGCTACGTTCGGGTAAGCGGGGAACAGAGTTCGAGTGCGGGCGACAGTGACCCTGCCATGTATGCTTCGTCTCCGGGCGCGGTCGACGCACCCCGAAGTTCCCGTAACCCGGCGTCGACGATTCTTGTGTTTCGAGACGGCAGCCGGGAGGAGATTACCGGTTACACCATTGCCGATGGGGTGCTTTACGCGCAGGCGAATTACTACGCGGACGGAGCCTGGAATCGAAAGATTGAGCTTTCTTCTTTGAACCTGCCGGCCACAGTGAATGAGAATCGCGCTCGCGGCGTCCGGTTTCAACTTCCCACCGCAGCGAATGAGGTCATCGTCGGACCGTAACGCAAGTGGCAGCGACATGGCCCACGCTGCGACTGCTTCAGCGCAGCAGTTCGTCGACAATCGCTTCGACATGGATAACGGTCGTATCAAGGAACTCGATTTGCGGCCCGGAGTCGCGCAACAGCAGTGGCAATTCCGTTCCCGCCAGCACAATGGCTTCGACTCCGTCTTCATCTTTGAGTCTTTGCGCAATGCGCAGAATTTCCGTTCTGGTTTGGGGCAGAAACTGATTTTTCAGTAGCTCGTCAATGTACTTTCGGTGGATGAATTCGCATTCCGATGGGCTCGGCCTGACCAGAGCGATGCCCGCGCGCTGAAATTCCTCGGGATAGAAATTGGCGCGCATGGTGAATCCGGTTCCAAACAAGCCCACGTTTTTCAGGCCGAGAGCCTTGGCGCGGTCGCAAGCCGCACGAACGATGCTGAGCAGCGGGATTTTCGATCTCCGTTGAACTTCGTTAAATACGAGATGCGGTGTATTCGCCGCGATACAGCCGAAATTGGCGCCGGCTCGCTCCAGCAGTTCGATACCAGAGACGAGATAATCGGCCAGTTCGTTGAGCTGACCTCGATCCAGCATCGCGATGCCCTTATTAACGTCGAGGCTGTTGATGACGATGTGTGGATACCCGGCATCCGGTCTGCGCGCGCGAACACGGGCAATGATGGACCGGTAGTAGTCGATCGTGGACTCGGGCCCGAGCCCGCCCAGAATTCCCAACGTTCGCATAAGAGTGCCTACAGTTTAGTTGCGCAGTCGGCCGAAAGAACCGCTCGGAAGAAAAATGCAGAACGAACACGGCCTACGTCAGAATGAATGGTGGATCTGCCTGCCTCAGCGAAGGCACCTGGGGATGAGCGAAAACTGAACTGGAAACGTGGTATAATTTCTAAAGTTTCCAGGGCAGTTAACATCCTGTAAATGCAATTAGTTACGAGACTCGGTAGCCGACAGATTTGCGCCCTCCAGGCGCAATGTGTTGGCTCATAGCTCACGACCTACAAATGCCTGACGACCAGAATCCACAGTTACCTCTGAATCCTCCCAGCGGCGGCGACGGCGGTCCCGGCGCGCTGAACATTCAACCTGTCAATATCGAAGAGGAGATGCGCCGGTCGTATCTCGACTACTCGATGTCGGTGATCATCGGCCGCGCGCTGCCCGACGTTCGCGACGGATTGAAGCCCGTGCATCGCCGCATTCTCTACGCCATGCACGATATGGGCTTGCTGCACAATCGCAAGCATTCCAAGTGCGCTGGCGTTGTCGGCGAGTTGTTGAAGAAATATCACCCACACGGCGATAGCGCCGTTTATGACGCGTTGGTGCGCCTGGCGCAGCCGTGGAGCATGCGCTACCCACTGATCGATGGGCAGGGAAATTTCGGTTCTGTTGATGGCGACCCTCCGGCGGCCTATCGCTACACCGAGTGCCGCATGACGCGCATTGCGGAAGAGATGCTGGTCGATATCGAAAAAGACTCGGTCGATTTCGTTCCCAATTTCGATGAAACGACGGCTGAGCCTGTGGTACTGCCAACCCGCATTCCGAATCTGCTGATCAACGGCTCGAACGGAATTGCGGTCGGCATGGCGACGAACATCCCGCCGCACAATCTGACCGAAGTCGTCGATGCCGCCATCACGCTCATCAACAACCCCAACGCGCAGCTCGCGGAAATCCTGAAATTCGTGCAAGGTCCGGATTTTCCGACGGCGGGCATCATTCATGGCCGTGCGGGAATCTTCGATGCCTACAAGACTGGCCGCGGGCGTTTCATGATGCGTGCCAACGCCGCCATCGAGAATCTCACGAAAGATCGCCAGGCCATCATCGTTACCGAAATCCCTTATCAGGTGAATAAGTCGGTCCTGATCAAGCGCATCGCGCAGCTGGTCAACGACAAAGATATCGAGGATATTTCCGACGTTCGCGACGAAAGCGATCGCGACGGCATGCGCATCGTTGTTGAACTCAAGCGCGGAGCCGAGCCACAAATCGTCCTCAACCAGCTCTTCAAGCACACCCAGATGCAGGAAAGCTTCTCGATGATCCTGCTCGCCGTGGTCAACGGCCAGCCGCGCGAGATGGGCCTGATCCAGGCGATCAAGTATTTCATCGAGCACCGGATTGATGTAGTGCGACGGCGGACGGCGTTTTTGCTGGCCAAAGCGCAAGAACGTGAGCATATCCTCGAAGGTTATCTCACCGCGCTCGATCACCTCGACAACGTCATCACCATTATTCGCGGCAGCGCCAATCGCGCCGATGCCCGTGAGAACCTGGTTCTGTACTTCGGCGGCAAGAAGATCGACATCAACACCACCGGCCGCGCGCCAAGGCTTGATCCCGAGAAGCCGTTTACCGCCAAGCAGGCCGACGCGATTCTCGAACTACAATTGCATCGCCTGACCAAGCTTTCGATCGACGAAATTGCAAGCGAGCTGAAAGAAGTCCGCGACAACATCGCCGAGTACGAATCGATTCTCGGCTCGGAGAAGAAGCTGCGCGGAGTGATCATCAAAGAATTGGAAGAGATCAAGAAGAACTACGGTGACGAGCGCCGCACACGCATTGAGGACGAAGCCGCGGAAATCGTTCTGGAAGACCTGATTGCCGATGAGCAGGTCGCGGTCACGGTAAGCCACTCCGGGTATCTCAAGCGCACGCCGATTTCAACGTATCGCATGCAGCGTCGCGGAGGCACGGGCCGCACCGGCATGAAGACGCGCGACGAAGATTTCGTCGAGCATCTGTTCATCGTTTCCACGCATGCCTACATTCTGATCTTCACGAATACCGGACGCGTCTACTGGCTGAAGGTCTACGAAATCCCCGACGTCAGCGCCGCTGGAAAGGGCAAGCACATCGGCAATCTTGTCGGCTTGCAGCCCGGCGAAAAACTGCAAACGATTGTCGCCGTTCGCAATCTCGAAGAAGAAAACAAGTATGTCTTCTTCGCCACGCGCAACGGCTTGGTCAAGAAATCCGAAGTGCGCGAGTTTATGCACGTGCGCTCGAATGGCATCATGGCCATCAGCATCGAGCAAGGGGATGAGCTCGTCGCCGCGCGCGTGACCGACGGCAATCAGATTATCTTCCTCGCCTCGCATGAAGGCATGGCAGTCCGCTTCGACGAAAGCCACGTGCGGCCGATGGGCCGCGCGGCCTATGGCGTGTGGGGGATTGATCTCGAAAAGGGCGATTATGTCATTGGCATGGCGACGACGCAGAAACCTGGTACGGAACGTGTAGGGACAGCCGCCTCGGCTGCCCAAGGCGCGGAAGCGCCTGGCGGAGGCGAGCCTGAGGTTACCGATGAGACGCTCAAAGGAGACCTGATCCTTTCAGTCACCGAAAACGGATTCGGCAAGCGCACTCCCGCGGATGAATATCGGCTAACTAACCGCGGCGGCAAAGGTGTGATCAATCTGAAGACCACCGAGCGCGTGGGTAAAGTTGTCAGCATCGCTCAGGTCGATGAGAAATCTGAGGTCATGCTGATCAGCCACTACGGCAAGATCATTCGCATGGATTCGACGACGATTCGCGAATCCGGCCGGAATGCGCAGGGCGTCCGCTTGCTGCACATGGAGCCGGGTGATCGAGTAGCGGCAGCCGTGGTCATCGCGCCGGAAGACGAAGGAAACGGCAACGGCGGCACGCTGATTCAGTAACGCCTACAAGCGGCCCTGTCATCCTGAGCCGCGCTGTTTGCGGCGAAGGACCTGTGCAAATAAGCAGATTGGGTCCTTCGGCCCGCAAAGAACCGCGACCTCAGGATGACAATAGTTAAGTTAGCTTCTTGAACAGTCCGGGTGGCGCAGCCTCACCCCTCCACCAGCGCCATCATATGCTCGGGATAGCGGTCGCCGGCGGCTGCTTCCGGCGGAAATACTTCATCGATTCCCTGTAGATCATCCTTCGTCAGCTTCACATCCAATGCCGCAACGTTCTCTTCCAGATATTTGCGCCGTTTTGTGCCCGGAATCGGAACGATGTCCTCCCCCTGCGCCAGCACCCAGGCCAGCGCAAGCTGTGAAGACGTGCATTTTTTCTCTTGCGCCAGCTGCTCTACGCGACGCAAGAGATCCAGATTCTTTTGAAAGTTTTCTCCCTGAAAGCGCGGAGAGTTCCGGCGATAGTCGTCGGCGGGCAAGTCTTCAAATTTTCGAAACCGTCCGGTGAGAAATCCGCGGCCGAGCGGGCTGTACGCGACGAACCCGATGCCCAATTCGCGGCAGGCCGCGAGGACGCCATTATTCTCGGGATCGCGCGTCCACAGGGAATATTCGGTCTGCAGAGCGGCGATCGGATGGACTTTGGTAGCGCGGCGCAACGTGTTCGGCGAAGCTTCGGATAGTCCCAGATACCGAACTTTCCCCTGCCTTACCAGGTTCGCCATCGC
>JASHQK010000296.1 GCA_030039195.1 Candidatus Sulfotelmatobacter sp. | reverse complement strand
AATTCGACCGCGGACGATCGGCCAAGCCTCGAGAATTCCGGGAGTCACCCCGGCAGCCGTGTCGCTCGTAAATGTTTATATCGAGATTCAAGCCCGGCGCAGAGAGCAATTGGCAGTTGGCAATTAGCAGATCGTGTAAGGCGGACGCCTTCGTCCGCTCCGCAAGCTTAGCGAGCATGGTCGCATGTGCCCGATCGCACCCGTTACAATGTCCGCAGCATGATTGCGCATCTTCGCGGAAAGTTGCTGGCCAAGCATCCCAATCAGGTGATCGTCGAGACGGCTGGAGTCGGCTACGACGTGACCATCAGCGTGCCGACATTTTCTGACCTGCCGGAAGTCGGCGCTGAAGTCGCATTGCACATTCATACCCACGTGCGCGAAGATGCGATCGCGCTCTATGGCTTTCTGCGACCGTCAGAGAAAATTTTGTTCGAGAAGCTGATCACAGTGAGCGGCATCGGACCAAAGCTCGCGATCACAATCTTGAGTGGCATGGCCGCCGACGAGATGGTCGGCGCGATCCGCGGCAATGACGTCGCGCGACTGACGCGCATCCCAGGAATCGGAAAGAAAACGGCCGAACGCATGGTGCTTGAACTGCGTGATAAGTTGCCCGAAACCGCGCCCATCACGGCGACCGCGGTTGCGCCCATGAGCGCAGTCGAAGAAGATGTGCTTTCGGCTCTAGTCAACCTCGGATATCAGCGCGCCGCCGCGGAGAAGGCGCTGGCCTCACTCGGCAAGAATGGACCCTCCACGTCATTCGACCACCTGTTCCGAGCGGCTTTAGCCCAGCTTTCGAAATAGCCCTTCCGATCTTTTGGTCGGAACCGCAGGTGAATCCCAGCTGCATAAACACAACGACCCACCCCAAGTCCTTCGGTTCGGCCGAACGGCGGAGCGGCTGAGCGCAAACGGCTGCCGACAGGATCGAACCGATCCACCGTCGAGCCTAAAGGAGGTTTGCTAACGGCTAAGACGGGCATATAATTTCCACCTCGAATTCGCGGGAGGTCGAAATGACACTAGGGACAATCGCGAAAGAGTCGGTTGGATGGTCTATTGGGCTTAGCATCCTGATGATCATCGCGGGAATTCTCGCCATCGTCATTCCGCCGGTCGCGGGACTCGCCGTGCTTCTGGTCGTTTCCTGGCTGCTGATGTTCAGCGGCGCCGCTCATTTGGTCCTCGCCTGGCACATCCGGGCCGCCGGAGGGCTCTTTTGGGAGCTTCTGCTTGGCATTCTCTATCTTGGAGTCGGCATCTATGCTCTCCTCCATCCTGTCGCAGGATTAGCGTCCCTGACGCTTCTGCTGGCAGCTTACTTGTTTGTTGAGGGCGTGCTGGAGCTCGTGTTGTCGTTTCGTATGCGTCCGATGCGCGGCACCGGCTGGCTGCTGTTCGACGGGGTCGTCACACTGATTCTCGGCATCCTGATCTGGCGGACATGGCCCTCAAGCACCGAATGGGTCATCGGTACTCTGCTGGGGATCAGCATGCTTTTCAGTGGCGTTTCTCGTTTGGGAATCTCTTTAGCGGCTCGCCGCGCATTGGCGGATCTCCCACTCAAGAAAGCCGCCTGAATATCGCAGGCGAATCTGGGGCCCCCCTGAGAATGGTCGCACTGAGCATTGGAGATAGGAGATATTTGAGTGGGAACTCTTGTCCCCTTGTCGGACGCGTCCCGGCGCCCTACGCATTTCCCGGTTACGACTGCGCTGATTATCGTCGTCAACGTGGTCGTCTTTATCGAGGAATTGATTCGTGGGGATGCATTCGTCATGGCTTGGTCCGTGGTTCCCGCGGACATCGTTGCCGGTCATCACTGGATCACGATCCTGACCGCCATGTTTATGCATGGCGGCTGGTTGCACATCATCGGCAATATGGTGTTCTTCTGGGCCTTTGGCCCGGAGATCGAAGACGCTATGGGCTCAGCGCGCTACCTAATTTTCTACCTGGTCGGCGGATTCGTCGCAATGCTTGCCCAGGTCGCGGCCAGCCCACACTCCACCGTTCCGAACCTTGGCGCAAGCGGCGCAATCGCAGCCGTCATGGGCGCGTTTTTAGTGACGTACCCTCGCGATCGCATGAAGTCGCTCTTAGTGATCTTTATTTTCGTTCGGATTACGTTCATTCCGGCGGCGCTTTTGATCGGTGTCTGGTTCCTTATCCAACTCTGGAACGCCGGCTCGGTCGCTACCGTGCAAACAGGTGGAGTGGCTTATCTGGCGCACGTAGGCGGCTTCATCTTTGGAGCCGCGACTGCCCGATTTGTCGAAGATCCCATCCGGATCGCCGAAAACTGATGCGAGCGCGGCAAGCAGCACTGGCCGGCCCCGACAGTCCGAAGAATTGAGGTGGGGATCACTTGCCGATGCAAAACGTTCTGAAGATCAGATTCAGGATGTCATCTGTGGTGGTCGCACCCGTGATTGCGTCCAGCGGACGCAGGGCGTTGTAGAGATCGAGCAAGAGCATTTCGTGAGGAATCTTCCCGGCCACGGCAATCTTTGCCGCATCCAGCGCAGCCAGCGACTCTTTGATCAATCCCTCATGCCGAACGTTGGTCAGAAATCCAGTCTCGGCCTGCGCTCCGTTCTCTCCGCCCACATGGCGCAGAATCGCCTCGCGCAGTTCGCTGATGCCCTCACCCGTCAAAGCAGAAGTGCAAACTGTGGCATGGGTGACCCACTTCTCCCCGGGGTTGCGAGAAGTGGGGATTTTCCCGACTCGCAAATCACATTTATTTTCGACCACGATCGCTGGCCGCTTCTCCGCTTGTCGCAGCAACTGCTCATCTTCCGGCGTCCGCTCCTGCGACGCATCCACCACGACCAGAACCAGGTCGGCATCGGCGAGAGCCTCCATCGATTTCTGAATGCCGATCGATTCAGCCTCATCCAGGGCCTGGCGAATACCTGCGGTATCGACCAGCTTCACCGGAATGCCACCAATCGCGACAGTTTCGCTGACCAGATCGCGCGTCGTTCCGGGAGTCGCGGTGACGATGGCGCGTTCGCGCTCAACTAGCCGATTGAACACGCTCGATTTTCCGACATTCGGCCGGCCAACGATGGCGAGGGTCAATCCTTCATGCACGATCTTGCCGTAGGCGAAGCTGGCGAGAAGCTGTTCCAAAGGAGCGCGGACGGCCGCGACGCGAGCGAGAATGGTCTCGTCAGGCATGATCGAAACATCGTCTTCGGCGAAATCGATGCCAGCTTCGAGCTGCGCGATCAATTCAACAAGTTTCTGCTTGGTCGGCTGCAAGCGCCGCGAGAGCGCTCCTTCGAGTTGCTGTGCCGCGACCTTGGCCTGATAGAGCGTCTGCGAGTCGATCAGATCGCGGACGGCCTCGGCTTGCGTGAGATCGATGCGTCCGTTAAGGAAGGCGCGCATGGTGAACTCGCCGGGCTCGGCCAGACGCGCACCATTGGCGACACAGAGCTCGACAATATGCCGCAGAACCACGGGCGATCCGTGTGCGGAAATTTCGATCACATCGTCAGTGGTATAGGAGTGAGGCTTCGCGAAGTACGTAACGACGACCTCATCGATCCTCTCTGTCTGTGTAGGGACGGACGCCTCCGTCCGTCCCGCCGAGCGTAGCTCGGCGTTCTCGCGGGCAAGAGAGCCCGCCCCACAAGGCTCGACTACCTCCCCGAATACTGCCCGTCCCGGCTCCAAATCATGCTTTAGCCGCAGGATCGGCGCGGCAATCTTGCGCGCGTCTGGCCCGGATAGCCGCACCACGCCGATTCCGCCGCGTCCGGGCGGAGTGGCAATGGCAACGATCGTGTCGTCAAGGTTCACAGGGGGATTGTACCGATGGAGACGGCCAAGCTACGCTCGTCCGGACAGCCGAGGGCGGCTGTCCCTTCACAATCTTCGCGGGCAGAAGTGCCCGCGCCACCCTACCGCGCCACGGCCTTCTCAATCTCTCCCCGCAACTCGCCATACGGCACCGCGCCCGGATGGTACCAGGCGACCCTCCCCGTGCGATCGAGCAGCACGAGCGTCGGCGTGGTCGAAGCGCCATAAACATCGAAGTTGTACGTGTTGATCGGAACTGGCATGTCGAGCAATCCCGAGTAGAAGCGATGCCGGACGGCGTCAATGTACATCAGTTCATTGCTGGGTGAAGCGTGTTCGATTTGTGCGGTGTAGCCATAGAGCCGTGTGGGACCGATCACCTTCAGTCCCTGACCGGCAAACTCCGACCGCAGCTGCGTGATGATCGGCGCTTCCGCCTTGCAGTCGGCGCACCAGTGCGCCCAAAAGAACAGCAGCACCGGCGATCCCTTCAACTGCGCCAGGGTAGGAACTTTTGCTCCCAGCGATTCATTTGACGACCTCAACGCCGGAGCAAGCCGTCCTTCAAGAGAAAGTACGTTGAGGTTTTTCTGCAGGCGGTCGCGGATCGAGGTTGCGCCGTAGGTGCGCAACGCGGATTGCAGCAGAGCGACGGCCTGTGTACGTTCGCCGCGCGCGGCTAAGACCTGCGACTGGACTTCTAGAGCCGCACCCAAAGCCATCGGCAAATGAGGCTCGGCGTCGAGCGCACGTGTTCTCAGCTGCTCCGCAACCAGACTCCTCGTCTGTTTGGCGTATGCCGTCGCCTGATCGTACTGGCCGGCGTCCAATGCTGCCCGTGCCAGCCAGGAATAGGCTTCCAGGTATTCCGGAGTGACGCCGCGCCCGCTGCGGTAAGAATTCAGCTCGGCTTCGGCGGCCGAAAAATTGTTCCGCATGAGGGAGACACGAACGTCTTCGACGATTCCGGCCCACGCGGAAACTCTTAGGAGCAGCACGATTACTAGAACCTTGAAACGCATCCCTTCATGATGAGTGATTCGGGCGGAAGTCGCAAATTTCGGGGTGCTCTCAGTTTGATAAGGAATCGAGCCAAACGCGCGATACGTACGGTGCAACGAGAGCGCCGTGTCGCCCACCCCATCACGCCAACACCGGGCGTGCTGGGGACCCCGGTTCGCTCGGCTAGCTCAGATCCTTCGCGCGCGCAAAGGAGGCTTGCTGAGGATGACAAGCAAACTGCAGCTATCACTTCCCCATATCCGCAAACATAGCCACCCAATCGGTGTCGTCGAGAACTCGAAATGTGTGTCCTTTTCCAGTTAAATCTTCAGCCAGCACGACCTCTCCCGGTTGCGCCACGAATTTCTGGCGGCCGGCGACTTCGATTTCCGCACGCCCGCTGATCGTGATGACATAACGCCGGACATCGGCATTGTGCCAATCCGAAAAAAAACCCGGAGCGCAGCGGACCATATAAGACTTGGTAGTAGTCCACGGCTCCGACTCTTCGACGGTATTCGGTGCGCCCGGCACAGGCGCGAACTTTACATGGATCCGCTCAAAGTGGCTCAGTCCGTCTGGCCCCGTGTAGAGGCGGACGATTGTGAGTGGAGGATTCTGTTGGGCCATGAGAATGGTTTCCGTATTTGCAAAGAGCAGAGAGCGAGTAGTAGCAGTCCCAAGCACCTCATTGCAATCACCTTAGTTGAGGAGTATAGACGGCGGGGCCATCCGAATACGGATTTCGGCCGTTCGGTCGTGACAGCCGATCAAGCCTTAACTTGCGACTAATTCCATGAAATCAGTGGCTTACCGCAGAACCATCACGAATTTCGTAGCTTTTGTAAGGTGTTTTTAGTAGAATACGATTGCGTTTGATCTTTAAGAGTTCCTTCGCAGTATCCAGTATCTCCGCTCAACCCAGCGTGTGACCTGCCTGCAGAAGACCCGAAAAGTTTCAGCGCTACATCAACGAAAAAGGAACAAAGCACCAGTATGGAAACAGGAACAGTGAAGTGGTTTAACGACGCTAAGGGCTATGGATTTATCAGCCGCCAGAATGGCGAGGATGTCTTCGTGCATTTCTCGGCCATCCAGGCGAGCGGATTCCGCAGCCTTCAGGAAGGACAGCAAGTGCAGTTTGACGTGGTCAAAGGCCCCAAGGGCTGGCAGGCAGAGAACGTCAAGAGTGTCTAACCGCTTCACGCGTAAGACAATCCGAAAAAGGGCGGCCAGAAATGGCCGCCCTTCCTGTTTATGAGGCAGGGATCAGGGGCGAGAGGTCAGGGTTCCAGTGCCTAGTAGAGGCATTATTTCCGTTGTCGCTCGACCGGGGCGTACCTGGCCTTTCAGATTCTGATCTCTCACTTTTGACCTGGCCCTGATCCTTGCCTTTTCACTGCTGATCGCGGATCAGCACCACATCCGAATCTGTATGCCCGCGCGAGACTGCGAGTTGGCGGCCGTCTTCAGACCAGTGGTAGTCCCAGATGTGTTCGGAAGTGAAGGATGTAATCTGCTTGCCTGCTGACCCGTCGAGCGGCTGCTGCCACAAATTGTCGACGCCGTGATCGCGCACGGTGTAGATCACTGACTTTCCATCGGGCGAAAAGCGGATGATGTTCGTGATAATGGGGCGCTGAAGATCGAGCATCTTGCGCGTCTGACCAGTATCGGTCGACACCAACAGGATTCGCTCCTGATGTTCGGCAGCATGGTCGATCGTGACAAAGACCGCCGTTGCTCCATCGGGCGAGATGTCGAAGAATCCTTCCGCCCGCGCCTTTGCGACAGTTTGTGGCGAGCCGCCATCAATGCCAACCTTCATGACCAGGTGAGTGGCATTATCGACGTAGTAGACCCAACGCGAGTCCGGCGAGCATACGGGATAGTCATCCAGCCTGCCATCCGAAAGTTTCTTCAGGTTCCCGCCCGATTCGTCGGACCGCCAGATGTTCTGATCGCTGAGACCGAACGTAAACACCACATGCTGATGGTCGGAACACTCCCAGGGATCCCCTCCGGCCCCCTGCGCTTCGGACAGGAAAGAATTCTGCGCGCCAGTCTGGGGATTGATGGCATGAAGCGAGGCTTCCTTATCAAATAGGATCCGGCCGTCGTGCGTCCAGGCGAAGTTCGTGGTCGAGCTCACAGGCACAACCGAACGCATGTCGGTTCCTCTCGACGCGGCCGGCCCTATAAACAGGTTCCAGCGTCCTTCGCTGAGCACGGTCGCCAGGATCTGGCCCGTGTTGGCAAGGCTGAGGTCCGTGTAGGTATTGGTGTCGCGCGTAACCGGAGTGATATTCCCGTTTGGATAAGAGACGAAGGCGATCTGGTACCGGTTGATTCCCGTAGCGAGAGAGCCGAAGAGCACCAGCAACCCGCTGCCGTCTGGCATCCACGCGGGGTAACCGACGACGCCCGGCGAAGTGAGCAAAAGCTTTTGTCGCCCGCTATTTACATCAATCTCGACCAACCCGGTGTAGGCGTCGGCGGAGGGCTGAAGCTCTGTACAAACAATCTTCCTGCCGTCCGGCGACCATGCAGGATAAAAGAGCTGCTGGCTGTTCGGTCCGCTGGCCAGCACGGTTTCCTGGCTGCTGTCCTGGGGCCGAACAATCAGCTCATACTTCCCCGGTTCCGGATTGTTGTAGCGCAGAAACGCCAGCCTGTGCCCATCCGGAGAGAAGGTCACATTGGAATCTACATCCTCTGCCAAACGTTCGGGCGTCCCTCCGAGCAGCGGCGCGCGGTACAGATATTTCAGATCACCACTACTGCCGGGATCGCTGCGCACGAAGTACAGGTAGTTGCCGTCGGGAGAAAACTGCAGCCCGTTGTAGTACACATCGGCCGGTGGCTCGACCTGGGTAATGCTGTTGGTCGGCACATTTCGCAACGACAGGCTGGCCAGCCCGTTCTCCCGCACCTCGCTGAGAATGTACTTGCCGTCGGGCGAGAGCGCGACCCCGATCATGTTGCCGGTGTCGGTCACCTTAGTCACCGAAATGTTCTGAAACGCAATTGGGTTGTGGTGGTGGAAAAAACCCTGAATGCGATCGCGCAGCAAAGCTGCGAGGACCAAAACAAGAACTATCGGGGGAACCCAGTGATTTTTCCCTGCGCCGAGTCCTTTTCTCAAACGCGTTCGGCCCACGGGAATGGGGTTCGAACTCGGCATCGGCTGCGGAGCTTGAGCGACGGCGCCTGAACCGAATCCGCCAGAACCAGCTGTTGACGAAGTCGCTGCCAGATTCGCTCCGCTGTCTCGGACCGGTCTGCGGCCACTTTCGGTGTCGCGCTTCAGCCGCTTCAAATCACCCCGCAAATCGGCGGCCGACTGATAGCGCAGATCGCGATCCTTTTCCAGAAGTTTTTCTGTAATTTCCTGTAGCTTGGCCGGAAGGGCCGGATTCAACTGCATTGCAGGGGGAGGATCGAGTTGAAGAATGGCATGGAAAACAACTGCTGAGGTCGGACCGGTGAACGGGAGTTTTCCGGTCGCCATTTGATAGATCACCGTGCCGAGCGAAAACAGATCCGTCCGCGTGTCTAGGTCCTCGCCCCGTGCCTGCTCCGGAGACATGTAGGAAATCGTGCCGACAGTCGCGCCGGGACTGGTCAGGTTCATAGGCACCGGCGAATCCTGCGTTGCGCCAAGTGTTGTCATCTGCAGCTCCGGGCGAGTCAGCTTGGCCAGGCCGAAATCCAGGATCTTGATCTGGCCGCGCTGGGTTACGAATATATTTCCCGGCTTGATATCGCGATGGATGATCCCTTTGGCGTGCGCGGCATCGAGCGCATCGGCCAGCTGAATCGAAAACTCGAGCAGCCGATCGAGCGGCAGCGGCCCGGAATCCAACTTCTGCTCGAGGCTTTGCCCTTCGAGCAGTTCCATCGCAATGAACGATTGCCGCTCTCCACTCTCGCTCACCGCATTCTCTACGGCGTAAATGGTGCAAATATTGGGATGGTTCAGGGCCGAGGCTGATCGGGCCTCCAGCAGAAAGCGGTCGAGTGCGTTCTGGTCGCGTGCAAGTTGCGGAGGCAGGAACTTGAGCGCGACTTTGCGTCCAAGTGTGAGATCCTCCGCCTCGTAGACCACGCCCATTCCTCCCTGACCGAGTTGGCCGGTAATGCGGTAATGCGAGATGGTCTGGTTGATCATGGAGTTCGGTTCATCTTTCGGGAGGATGGCAGAACAACCCCGGGATTTTCCTAATGTTAGGGGTGGAATCGCCTGCAGTCAAACCCGCGCGGAATGTAGGGACAGCCGCCCTCGGCTGTCCGGTCGAGCGAAGCTCGCCAGCGGCATTTCAGCTTCGCACGTTTCAGTTTTGTTCCGCTGCCTGCACCGAATCAAAAAAATGGAAGAGCTGCTCGACGTGCGTGACTTTCAGAACGTCGCGCACCCGCTGACAGACCCCAACCAGGCCCAGACGGCGTTTCGAATTCTGCCGAGTCACATAGGCACCCACAAGCGCCCCAATCCCGGCGGAATCGGCATAAGGGACCTTCGAAAAATCGAGGATGAGATTCTGAGACTGATCGGAGCGCACCGTGCTTTGAAACAAGAAGACGTTCGGCAAAATCAGCGGACCGGCAAGGGTCAGAATACGTTGTCCAGGTTGGCTTCCAGGCTGATCTGAGATGGTAAGAGGGTCTTGGAGCATGCGGAAAATATTAATGTCTGCGTAACAATCGATTGTTAAAGGACCATGAATTCTCGTTGCCCCTTTGAGTTATGCTATCGGTTTGCAATTTCATTGAGGGGGCGCACACGTGATTCAATCACGAAGGGTGTTTCGTGTCTTTTTCTTCCACCTGGTTGTTCTCTCCGCAGTTGCCGTTTGGTCGCAGGTTCCCGAAAGCACATATCAGGATTTGCACTGGCGGATGATCGGGCCGCTTCGCGGCGGCCGCACGCGCGCCGCCTGCGGCGTTCCCAGCCAGCCGAATATCTTCTATATGGCTCAGGTGAACGGCGGCGTGTGGAAGAGCGAGGACTCCGGGCGCACCTGGAACGCGATTTTCGATCACGAATCGACGCAGTCGATCGGCGCGATTGCCGTGGCGCCATCTGACCCGAACATTGTTTATGTCGCCAGCGGCGAAGGCCTGCACCGCCCCGACCTTTCGGTAGGAAACGGAATTTACAAATCTACCGACGCAGGTAAGACCTGGACTCATCTCAGCCTGCGCGATGGCCAGCAGATTCCGGCGCTGGCGGTCGACCCGCGCGATCCCAACAAAGTTTTTGCGGCGGTGCTGGGACATCCCTATGGCCCGAGCGAGGAGCGCGGCCTGTATCTCTCGACCGACGGCGGCGAGAACTGGAAGAAAGTGATTTCGAAGGACGAAAACACCGGCGCGTCGGATGTCGAGATCGATCCCTCGAATCCCGACACTGTTTACGCCGGGATGTGGGAAGCGCGCGAAGGCCCATGGGAAGACGGCAACGAGTTCAACGGCACGAACGGCGGACTTTTCAAATCGACCGACGGCGGCAATAGGTGGCAGCAATTGGCCAACGGCCTGCCGAAGGATCTCTCGCAGATCTACGTTGCGATCGCGCCGAGCGATTCCAAGCGTCTGTACGCGACGGTGGGCGAGGCCTCGGGCAAGCTCGGGGTTTTTCGCTCCGATGACGGGGGCGACAGCTGGACTCAGATCACGAGCGATCCGCGTCCTTCCGGCCGTATAGGCGGTGGCGATCTGCCCATCCCAAAAGTCGATCCGAAGAACTCCGATCTCGTGTATGTCGCGAGCACGGTCACGATGCGATCTGAGGACGGCGGAAGGACGTGGTCGGGATTCCGCGGCGCGCCCGGCGGCGACGATTACCAGAATCTCTGGATCAATCCCAATGACGGCAACATTATTCTTTTGGTCAGCGATCAGGGCGCGCTGGTCACGGTCGATCGTGGCGCCACTTGGAGTTCGTGGTACAACCAGCCGACGGCGCAGTTCTATCACGTCATCGCCAGCAGCGGTTTTCCCTATCGCGTCTGCGGAGCGCAGCAGGAAAGTGGTTCAGTTTGCACGCTGAGCCGTGGCAACGATGGCGCGATCACGTTTCGCGATTGGCATCCGGTCGGCGTAATCGAATACGGCTACGTCGCGCCTGATCCGCTGAATGACGACATTATTTATGGTGGCGGTCGCAGCGAGGTTTCGAAATTCTATTTTTCGACGGGGCAGGTCCAGGACGTTACGCCGATTCCTCTGCGCAGTGCGAAGTATCGCACTGATCGCACCGAGCCGCTGATGTTTTCTCCCGTCGATCCGCACACCATGTATTACGCAGCGAACGTCCTATTCAAAACCACGGACGGCGGAAACTCCTGGCAAACCATCAGCCCGGATTTGACGCGCGAAAATCCCGGCGCACCCCCAAGCGTGGGCACGATGTACCGCAAAGGCATGGAGAAGCAGCGCGGCGTCATCTACGCGCTCGCGCCGTCGTTCAAGAACATTGGAACGCTCTGGGCCGGCACGGATGACGGGCAGATCTGGATCACGCGCGACGGCGGCAAAAACTGGACGAACATCACGCCCAAAGAACTCACCGCCTGGAGTAAGGTCACGCAGATTTCCGCGTCGCACTTCGATGAGCAGACCGCATATGCCTCGGTGAGCCGGTTCCGCGTCAATGACACGCATCCTTACATCTACTGCACGCACGACGG